>JAICTV010000056.1 GCA_025936175.1 Phycisphaerae bacterium | reverse complement strand
TTCGAGGACACGTTCCGCAACCGCATCCACAAGTTCCTCGAGCAGGTCAGCGCGGGCGTCGCACCGGAGCAGATCGACGGCTCCGGCGCGGACGGACTGGCGGCGCAGAAGGTGCTCGCGGCGGCGATTGAGTCGATCGAAAAAGGGACGGTCGTCAAACTATGAAGCTCGGCGTCAACTCCGTCCTCTTCGGCGGGCACAACCTCGAAACCGCCTTCAAGTACACGCAGCTCTGCGGCTACGACGGCATCGAGCTCTCGGCGATCGACGGCATGAGCGAGCATCTGGTGCTCGACCGCTGGCGCGAAATCGCGCCGCGCGCGAAGGAGTTATCGAAGGAATACAACCTGCCGATCCTGGCGATGGAGCAACCGTCGCAGGACGCCGCGAAGATGGAGCGGGCCTTCCAAGCCGCCGCGGAGATCGGCGTCCCAATCATCAACTGCGGCCCCGGCGGCAAGGCGAACGATGAATCGACGTTTCAGCCGGTCGTCGATTCGCTGGGGAAACTCGCCGATCGCGCCAAGCACTTCGGCGTGACGCTCTGCTTCAAGGCCCACGTGGGCCAGTACGTCCACAACACGCCCACAACGTTGAAAGTGCTCGAAGCACTAAATAACCCCAACCTCGGCCTTGACATGGACCCGAGCCACATCTGGCGTGCGGGCGAGAATCCCGTCGAGGCGATCGGCGCGGTGATAAAACGCATCCGCCACGTTCATATCCGCGACTGCAAAGGCCGCCAGCCCAATCCCGGCACGCCCGAGATGCAAGCCAACGGTCGCGGCGATATCGACCTCCTCGGCTACCTCCGCGTGCTGCACGCGAGCGGGTTCGTGGGCCCGGTGGACCTGGAAATCATCGGCGCCAAGGGGTACGACCTCCCGCGCTGTGTCGCCATCGCCGCCGAGGCGCGCGGGCACATGCAGGCGTGTCTGCAAGCGTGCGGGGCGAGGTGAAATTGTTGAATGTGGAATGTTGATTGTTGAATGTCGAAGGGATTTGCCGTTCATCAACGATCAACCTTCAACAATCCACAATCAAAGGCATCCATGTCGATCCGCATCGGCATCCTCGGCTTCGCCCACGGCCACGTCGGCGTTTACTGCGAACGATGGCGGCAGGATCCGCAACCCGGCATCGCCGTCACCGCAGGTTGGGACCACGATGCCGCGCGGGCGGCGGGCGCGAAAGAGAAACTAGGCATCGCCCTCTGCCCCACCGTCGATGCACTGCTCGCCTCCGACATCTCGGCCGTCATCATCGGCGCTGAGACGTCGATGCATGCCGATCTCGTCGAGCAAGCGGCGGCGGCGGGCAAAACGATCGTTCTTCAAAAACCACTCGCGCTGACGCTGGAAGAGGCGGCCCGCATCGTCGCCGCGGTGAACCGTCACAAAGTCCCGTTTACCCTCGCCTGGCAGATGCGGGTCGACCCGCAGAACATCGAAATCAAACGTCTGATCCGGTCCGGCGAGATCGGCCGCGTCTACATGCTGCGTCGACGTCACGGTCTCTCGACGCACGTCTGGCCCGGCTTTGAGAACACCTGGCACGTGAAGAAGGAGCTGAACCGCGGGATGTGGGCGGACGATGCGTCGCACGCGATCGACTGGCTGCTCTGGACACTCGGCGAACCCGCGAGCGTCAGCGCCGAGATCGCCACGCTGCGCAGCGAAAAAGTCCCGGACGATCACGGCATCGCCGTCTTCCGTTATGCCGACGGCACCTTCGCCGAGATCGTCTGCTCCTTCACGTGCCTCGCCGGCGAGAACACGACGGAGGTAATCGCGGAGGACGCTTGTGTCATCCAGAACTACGGCGACGGCCCGAGCTGCCAGGTCCCGCGCCCGCGCGACGCGATCGGTCTCAAATGGTTTCGAAAAGGCGCGGCCGACTGGACGATCAGCGCGACCGCGTCTCCCAAGAGCCATGCCGAACGCATCGCCGCCCTGGCGTACGAGCTGGCGAGATTCCTTCATGGCGAGCGAGAGCCAATCTGCACGGCAGAAGAAGGCAGCGCCGCGCTGCGGATGACGCTGGCCTGCTATCGCTCCGCGGAGCTGGGACGGAGGGTGACGATCAAGACCGCCGATGAACAGGCCCCGCTTTATACGGATCCGGATTAATCCGCGCGCTGGTCGAAAGGGAATGTCATGCCGGGGTACTCCGAAGGATCTGCGTTCGATGTACTCCACGGCCAGATCCTTCGGAGTACCTCAGGATGACAAGCGCGCGTTTTAATCCCGACAGTATTAGCATTCACTTTCTGGCGTCCAGCTCCGCCCAGCGGGTGTAGAGACGCTCGACTTCGTGTTGGGCGGTGGCGAGCTGCTGGTAGGCCTCGTGCGACTGAACGTGATCCGAAAGCACCGTCGGGTCGGCTACGCGCGCCTGCAGCTCCTCGACGCGCGTTTCGGCTTGGAGGATCGCCGATTCCATTTGTTCCAGCTCGCGCTGCTCGTTCCAGGTCAGGCGCTTCTTCGCCGTCTTCGACTTTGTGGACGCCGCGGGCGCCGACGGCTTTGCGATTTTCGCCATCGCGATTTCCTCTTCGAACTCCCGCGCGCGTTCCCATTGCGCCAGGGTCGCATAGGTGCTCGCGTTGCCTTCGCCGTCGAGCGCGAGGATTTCGCTCGACACGCGGTCAAGCAGGTAGCGGTCGTGCGTGACCAGGATGATCGCGCCGGGGAAGGCTTCGAGGCTGGACTCCAGCACGTCCAGCGTCGCGATATCGAGATCGTTCGTCGGCTCGTCGAGAATGAGCACGTCCGCCTCACGCAGCATCAGTCGGGCGAGGAGGACGCGCGCCTGTTCGCCGCCGGAGAGTTCGCTGATCGGCAGGTCGAGCTGCTCGCTGCGGAAGAGGAATTGCTTCGCCCACGCGGTGATGTGCATCGACTGGCCGCGGAAGTTGACGGTATCCCCTTGCGGCCAGAGCGCCGCCCGCAACGTCTGATTCGGATCGAGCTGCTCGCGATGCTGGTCGAAGACGACGATCTTTAGCTGGTCGGCGCGGGCGATCTCACCGTCGTCCGGTTCGAGCGTTCCCGAGATCAGGCGGATGAGCGTGGATTTGCCGGAGCCATTGGGGCCGAGCAGGCCGAGCTTCGTTCCCGGAGACAATGTGAAGTTGACGTCATGGAACAGCTCGCGGCCGCCGAGCGATTTGGAGACGTGCTTGAGCTGGAGGAGCTTGCGCGTCTTGCGATCGGACGCGGTGAAATCGATCCCCGCGGCGGCGAGCTTCTGGTTGCGCTGCTTGAGCGCGGCAAGCTCGCTCATCATCTCGCCCGCGCGATCGATGCGGCCCTTGGCCTTGGTCGTGCGCGCCTTCGCGCCGCGCCGCAGCCACTCGATCTCCCGGCGTACGCCGCCGGCCAGCGCCTGCTGCAGCCCGCGCTGCGCGGCTAAGAATTCCTCGCGCTTCTCGACGAACGCGCTGTAGGTGCCGTTGTGGCTCAAAAAACCCTGCGGGTACTGCGTGCCCAGCTCGACGATGCGATTGGCGACTTCTTCCAGAAAGCGCCGGTCGTGGCTGACCGTGAGCGTCGCGAAGCGTCCTTCGTCGATCAGGTCCTCGAGCCAGAGGATGCCCTCGACGTCGAGGTGATTGGTCGGCTCATCCATGAGCAGCAAATCCGGCTCGCGCGCGACCTGGCGGACGATTGCGAGACGCTTGCGCCATCCGCCCGAGAGCGTTTCGACATCGGCATTGACGTCCGGAAAATGCGCGCGATCGAGCAGGACGGCGGCGCGGACGTGCCGCTCGTGGTCGTCCAGGTGTTCGTCCATCGCGGCGGCGACGACGTCGGTGACCGTGTTGCCGGCGTCAAAAGAGTCTTCCTGCGGCACGTAGCCGACGCGAAGCTGGCGGCGGGATATCAGCTGGCCTTCGTCGCTGTGTTCGAGCCCCGCGAAGATGCGCAGGAGCGTGGATTTTCCGGAGCCGTTGGCGCCGATCAGGCCGATGCGCTCGTTTTCTTCGATGCCGAGGGTGATGCCGGCAAAGAGCAGGCGCGGACCGTACCACTTGGCGAGGTTGCGGACGGTGAGGAGCACGCGGGAGATTCTAGCGCGACGGCCGGTTCCAGGTAGTGGCGGGGCACGCTGCTTGTCATCCCGAGGTACTTCGAGGGATCTCGGAGTCGATTGGCGTCCGAGATCCCTCGCGGAGTACCGCTCGGGATGACATGCTTCTTGCGGTCGAGAAACTCGAGGGCACGCGGGGATGTTACTTGGAGAGGAACAGCATCGTCCCGCGCTTGTTGCCGACAATCACATCGGCTTTTTTGTCGCCGTTGACATCGCGCGCGACGATCTGTGTGCCGACGCCGGAGTGCTCATCGATTTGGTGCGCTTCGTAGCGCGCCTTTCCGTCCTCGCGGATCAACTTGAACCAGTACAAAACCGGCTTGCCTTCAGGATCGGGGTCGCCGTGGGGGCCGTGGGCCCAGTAGCGCTTGCCTGTGAGGATGTCTTTGACGCCGTCACCGTCCATGTCCACCAGGTCCACCGCGTGGAGCTGGGAGAACTGGACGCCGTTGGTTTCTTCCTTGGGGTCGGGGCTGAGGATCAAATGTTGTTTGAAGCCGATGTTGCCGTTGTCGTCCTTGCTGTTCTCGTACCACGCCAGCCCATAGCCGTGGGCGGCCAGCGCAGTGATCACGTCATTGTCGCCGTCGCCATCGACGTCGTAGCAGTACATCTGGCTCGATCCCGCTTTGCTGAATTCGAAGTCGTGTTTCTTCCACTGCGGGTCGCCGTCGAGTTTTTCCGGCTGCTCCCACCAGCCCGACTTTTCCAGGATGTCGAGCCGGCCGTCGCCATTCACGTCGCCGACGCCCAGGCCGTGGGTGAAACGCTGGTAGTCAGCCTTGGGACTGACGCGGTGGAAGGTCCACTCCTTCGTCACATCGGATGAATCGGGGGACGCATAGCCGAGATATCCGCCGCTCATGCAGACCAGCTCGGGGAAGCTGTCGCCGACGAGCTGCTGGAACGTCGGCGATTCGTTGTCCACGTTGTGATAGAGCAGGTGCTTGGTCCAGCGGATCTGATTGGAGTCCTTCGGGTTCTCGTACCAGAAGCACTCTTCGCCCGGGAAGCCGATGATGATGATGTCGTCCCAGCCGTCCTTATTGATGTCGGCGGCGAAGGCGAACATGTTCTTCGAGTAGCCGAGCGGATCGACCGCCACCGCGGGCATGTACTCGCGGCGGTTCTTGAAGTCGGGGCCGTCCCAGATGTACGGGCCGGAGATGACGTCCATCTTCCCGTCGTGATTGAAGTCGCCGAAGGTCGCGGCCTCGGAATAGAACATGCCGGAGAGCCAGTGCTTTTCGTACGTCTGAGCATGCGATTGCACCGCGGAGGCGCAGAGGACGCAGAGGAAGACGAAAACGGATTTCAGATTTGTCATTTCAGATTTCTCCTCTGCGATCTCTGCGCCTCTGCGGTGAAAAAAGTCTTCAGGCAAAACTGGGAAGATCGACGCGCGCTCCGCCCTTCATGGCGCTTTCGTGGGCGCAGATGCCGACGCAGGTCCAGTTGGCGCTTGTTCCCGCATCGGGGAACGCCGGCTGTTTGCCCTGCACCGCCATCAAAAAGTGGTGGGCCAGGTGCGGGTGCGATCCGCCGTGGCCGGCGCCTTGTAAGAACGACAAATGGGTCGCGTCGTGGATCGCGCCGGTGAACTTGCGGATCGGCTCGGGGAGCAGGGCCGCGAAATCGGGGACCTTCACGCGCTTCGGGATCTGCGGCTCCGGCAGGCCGCGCGTGTGCAGGACCGGGTCTTCGCCCTCGACCTGCTGCCACTCGAAGCTCACCTTGGAGCCGGTCACGTCGAAGCTCTCGCGGTATTGCCGGGCGGTGTCGAAGAGCGAGCGCGTCACCTCGGCGATGACGTCGGATCCCTTGATCTTGAACGTCGCCGTCTCCACCGCGAAGGGAGAGTTGTACTTCTTGATCAGCTCCTCGCGGATTCGCCCCGAGCCGTGACAGACGACGCTCTCGGCCAGCGCGATGTTCGGCTTCGGCGACGCAGGCGTCGCCGCAACAGCGTCGGAGAGGATGGCGAGGCACGGCGAGACGCAGTGCGTCGCGTACCACATCGGCGGGAGCCCGGGCCAGTAGTCGGGCCAGCCATCCATGTCCTGCTGGTGCGAGCCGCGAAGGAACTGGATGCGGCCCAGCGTCCCGCGGTCGTACAGGTCCCTGGCGAAGAGGTATTCGCGGCTGTAGACGACGGTCTCCATCATCATGTACGTCTTGCCGCTCTTCTTCTGCGCGCCGACGATCTGCCTGCACTCCTCGACGCTTGTTCCCATCGGCACGGTGCACGCGACGTGCTTGCCCGCCTGCAGGGCTTTGACGCTCATCCACGCATGATCGGGAATGGGGGAGTTGATGTGCACCGCATCGACGTTCGGATCGCGGATCAGCTCATCATAATTCGTGTACCGCCTGGCCACGCCGAAGGAGTCGCCGACCTTCTTGAGATTGGCCTCGTTGCGCTGGCAGATCGCGTACATCTCGGCGTCGGGGTGGGCCTGGTAAATCGGGATGAATTCTGCGCCGAAGCCCAGCCCGACGATCGCGACGCGCACCTTGCCGGCCATGGTCGTGCTCCCTCTTTCCCTCAGGGTTTCTCTCCGTTCACCAATAGTGGGGCTTCAACCAAGGCGTTGACCGTGCGTTATGAAAGATGAATTTGCAATCTCTCTCTGTGAAATGGCATCATATCGCCGCGCGGGACATTTCTGGCAAAAGATCGCGCGCCCGCGCAACAGCAAATAGCGCGCGTCCAATGGTCCGAGGGAGCGTGTAAGTATGGCGGCACAGGTATCTTCCGGCGTCCTCGATTCACGCAGTCTCGAAGGCGGGGGCGCGGATCACGCCAGGCGGCTGTTCCTCGGCTGCTTCTTCTCGATCTTCGCGACCTCCTCGGCGTTCATCGTCCGCGCGATGGTGATTACCGAATGGGGCACGACGTTCAACCTCACCGAGGCGCAGAAAGGCGCGATCTTCCCCGGCGCCGCACTCTTCCCCTTCGCGATCAGCATCGTCCTCTTCAGTCTCTTCATCGACCGCATCGGCTACGGCAAGACGATGGCGTTCGCGGTCGTCGCCCACTTCGTCGGGACGATCGTGACCATCCTGGCGACCAAGGCGACGAGCACGCTCGGCGCGTACCAACTGCTCTATTTCGGCACGCTCATCACGTCGCTCGCCAACGGCGCGGTCGAGTGCGTCGCCAACCCCGTTACCGCGACATTGTTCCCGCGACAGAAGACGCACTATCTCAACATCCTCCACGCCGGCTGGCCGGGAGGATTGGTGGCGATGGGCGTGGTGACGCTGCTGATGGGCAGCAGCGTCTCGTGGGAGTGGAAGGTCGCGCTGGTCTTCATCCCGACGATCCTGTATGCGGTGCTCTGCTTCGGCCAGAAATTCCCGGTGCAGGAGCGCGTCGCCGCGGGCGTGTCGTACGCGGACATGATGCGCGAGTTCGGGGCGGCCGGCGCGTTCATCCTCGCGTGGTTCCTGACGATGGCGACGCTCACCGTCGTCGGCATCTCGCTGCCGCACCTGACCGTCGGTCAAAGCTGGCAGAGTTTGAACAACTACCTCCCGCCGATCGTCGCCTTCATCTGCGCGGCGGTCTTCTTCGGGCTCTACAAGAGCTTCGGCCGGCCGATGTTCGTCTTCCTGCTGCTGGTCATGATCCTGCTCGCGACGACGGAGCTCGGCGTCGATAGCTGGGTGACGGACCTGATGACGCCCGCGTTCGGCAAGTACGCCGGGTGGCTGCTGGTTTACACCTCCGCCATCATGTTCGTCCTGCGTTTCTTCGCCGGGCCGATCGTGCATCGGATCTCGCCGCTTGGGTTGCTCGCGTGCTGCGCCGCGACAGCCGCGTTCGCGCTCTTCGTCCTCTCCCAGGTCGGCGCGCAGGTCGGCCTCGTGATCATCGCCGCGACGCTCTATGGCATCGGCAAGAGCTTCTTCTGGCCGACGACGCTGGGCGTCGTCGCCGAACAGTTCCCCAAAGGGGGCGCGCTCACGCTCAGCGCCATGGGCGGGATGGGCATGATCGCGGTCGGCGTGCTCGGCGGCCCGTTCTGCGGCGCCCTGGTCGACAATCGCATGGATGCACGCCTGTCGCATGAGGCGCCGGCAATCCACAACGTCGTCGCGGGCGATCCCGTCACCAACTACGGCATGAATTACCGCCCGGTAAACCAGGCCAAGGTCGCGACGCTTCCTCCGGACGAGCAGGCGAAGTTCAAGACCATCCAAGGGGAGACCAAGCAGGGAACGCTGGCGACCTTCGCCATCCTGCCGACGATCATGTTCCTCTGCTACCTCGGCCTGATCGGGTACTTCAAATCCAGGGGCGGTTACGCGGCCCAGCACCTGCCGACGATGAGCGGCGAAGAAGCCAGCGGCGGCATCCAGGCGCCCGTCGAGGCGTGACACACATAGCCCGGCGCTTGCGGCGGGGCATTTTCGTCTTTCGCGTGCACGCGAATGACCCCGCAGGCGGGCTATCTGTTACTGCTGCGCCTGAACCTCAAGCTTGAAGTCCTTCACGCGCACTTCCGTCGGTCCGCCCGCATGAAGCTGAATGCCGAAGACGCCGCGCTTGGCGCCGTCGATGTCGTCGATCTCGCCGCACTTGTGGCCGTTGATCGACAGCACGATGTGCGAGCCGACGGCGACGATCTCGTAATCGTTCCAGTCGTTCGGCTTGACGTACTGCTCGCCTGACTGCTGCCAGAGCAGCCCGCGGCCGTTTTCCTCATAAAGCTTTCCCCACCAGCCGGCGCCGACGTCGGCCT
Source organism: Phycisphaerae bacterium (assembly GCA_025936175.1). Classification (GTDB taxonomy): domain Bacteria; phylum Planctomycetota; class Phycisphaerae; order Tepidisphaerales; family Tepidisphaeraceae; genus JAICTV01. The sequence goes on along the minus strand of JAICTV010000056.1, from coordinate 15,875 downwards.
GATAGCCCTTCGCTTCGCCGTCGTTCAGCGCCTGCGAGCGGAACTGCATTCCGCTGTTGCCGGCGTTGTTGGCAAGCTTGATCTTGAACGTCAGCTTGAAATCCGCCGCCGCCATGCGGCTGAAGAGGAACTCGTTGCGCTTCAACCCGTCGGTCTTGCCGACGATCTCGCCATTTTCAACGTGCCAGAGCTTTTCATCCCCCGCCCACCCGGCAAGGTCCTTGCCGTTGAAGAGCGTCGTCGCGTTCTTGGCATCCGCCAAAACGGGCACCTGCCGCGCGCTGCCGAGATAGGCGATCAGGTCGCGCACCTCGTCCTTCTTCAGGCCCGCCAGCAGACCCTCGGGCATCATGGAGATCGGCTGCTGCTTCTGGAACGTGATCTCATTTCTGGGGATGGTGAGCAGATCGCTCTCGGTCTGCACCGTCAGCGCGTTGCCGTCGTCCTTCTTGATGATGCCGGAGATGACGCGCTTGTCCCTGGTCTTGAGCACCCAGAGCAGGTAATCCTTCCCGATGACGGCGCTGGGATCGACGACGTTCGCCAGGACGTAGCTCACGTCCGCGCGGTTGGAGCCGGTCAGGTCCGGCCCGACGTGTCCGCCGGCGTCGAAGAGGGTGTGGCATTGTGCACACGTCCGCGCGAAGACGGCGCGGCCGCGCCAGGGATCGGCACGGTCCGCCCAGCTCTTGCGCGCCAACAGCGACTTCCAGGTCGCGATCTCGTCGAGCTTCTGCTGCGGCGTCTTGTGCACGGCGCCGAAGTTGTCGGCGATCCACTTCTTGACCGACTCGTCCTCGATCGCCGCGAGCTGACGCAGCGTGGCGGCGGTGATGTCGGTCTTGGCGATTTTTCCGCTCTGCACGGCGTCGGCGAGCACTTTCGCGTATTCGCTGCGGGAAGCGAGCGTGTTGAGCGCGTCCACCTTGGTGCTGGTATCGAAACTCGCGTAATTGCCGAGGATCAGCTGTGGCGTCTTCGGGTCGTCGAACGCCGCCAACCCGCGAATGGCGATCGATCGAAGCGCGGCATCGTCGACGAGCTGCTGGAGCAACGGGGCGACCTTCTCATCCCGCGCGCCGACGAGCGCTTCAATCGCGTTTCGCCGCTCGCCAAGGTTCGCGCCCTCGTCCGAAATGGTCTTGCGCAACGTCGCCAGCGCCCGCTCTTCGCCGAAGACCACTGAGAGTGCTCTCACGCGAACTGCGATGTCACCTTCGTCGCGAACCGTGAGCCGTGAGTAGACGTCGGACCATCCTTGCGGCGCCGGCAGCTTCGTCCACCCGCGCAGGCCGTCGCTCATGCCGGCCAGCACGTCCTGGAGAAGCTGCGCATCGGTCGATTCCGCCAGCAGCTTCGCCAACGCATTGAGCGGCGCACGGTTGACTTTCGCGACGTCGCCGTTGGCCTCCGCGACGGCCAGCGCACAGATGCGGCGAGCGATGAACTCCCGCACCGGCGGGATGCGCGCCATCGTTTTCGACAATTCGATCGCGCGCGGATAATCCGCCGCCACGGCGGGCTCGGCGGCGTACCAATACATGAGTGGCAGGTTGTGATCGCGGGCGTCGTCGCCGTGGGAGAGCAGCGCTTCCAGCGCCGGCCAGCGATCGGACGGCGCGACGCGCTGCAGCGCGCTGGCGATGTAGAGACGAACGACGGGCGACGAATCAGATTCCGCGAGTTGCGCCAACGCTTTGTGCAGGGGCGACACTTGTGTCGCCCGGTGTTCGCCATCCGAAGAGGGCGACACGAGTGCCGCCCCTGCGAAGGGCCCGTTCAGGTTCATCGGTGCGATGGAATCGCCGATGAACTGCACCGCCCACGCGCGGACGTACTTATCGTCATCTTTCAGCGCCGCTGCTGAATCCGCGTCCGACCACTTCCCGGTCGAGTACAGCGTCCACATCGCGCGCAGCCGTCGCGTCGCGTCCGAATTCTTCATGATCGCGCGGAGCGAAGCGGCTTGTGCGTCCGTGATCCCGCGTTCCTGCAACAGCCTTCGCGCGTGCCGGACGTACCACTCGTTGCGATGCAACTGCTGCTGAATAAGTTGTTCGTTGCTCGCCTTGGCAAGATCGACATGCACCGCCGGCGCGTCGTTGTAGATCAGCTTGAAGATCCGCCCGTTGGTGCGGTCCCAGATCTCGCTCACCGGATTGTGACACGCCTGGCGGTCGTACCAGTCGATCATGTAGACGGACCCGTCAGGCCCGTACTTGAAGTTGATCAAGCGCGACCACTTGTCGTTCATCAGCACGGGGTCCTTGCCGTGATGACCGACGTAGCCGCTGCCCACTTCCTCGAGCGGATCGCAGTTAAGGCGGTTGCCGTGGATGTTGGCCATGATGACCGCGTTGCGATATTCGGCCGGCCAACCGCCGCCTTGATAGATCATCGCTCCGCAGTGGGCGTGCCCTCCGCCGGCGGCGCCGTTCGTTTCGCTGGTTGCGTGCGGGCCGGCGTCGCCGAGCCAATGGACATGGTCGGCGATTGTTTTGACGTCATCGTACACGTACGGGTTGAAGTGCTGGCCCGCCTGACGCTGGTAGTGCGCTCCTTCGATGACGTGATACAGGTGCGGGATGACACACGCGGTGATGAAAGCCTGACCTTGATCGTTCCAATCGATCCCCCACGGGTTGCTGGTTCCTTCGGCGAAGACTTCGAACGTGTGCTTCGTCGGGTGATACCGCCACACGCCGCAGTTGAGCGGCACGCGATCTTTCTCGCTGGTGCCGGGCTTGCCGACTTTCGAATACGTGAACACGCCCTGACAACCATAGAGCCATCCGTCCGGCCCCCACGTGAGGGTGTTGAGCGTCTCGTGCGTGTCCTGGTAGGCCCAGCCGTCGAGCAGAACCTCCGGCGGGCCGTCGGGCTTGTCGTCGTGATCGCGATCCGGGATGAACATGAGATGCGGCGCCGCGCCGACGTACACGCCGCCGAATCCCAGCTCGATGCCGCTGACGAGATTGAGCCCCGTCGCAAAGACCGTGCGCCGGTCGAACTTTCCATCACCGTCGGTGTCTTCAAAGATGAGGATGTCGTCGCGCCCTTCGCCTTCTTTGGCGCGGACGGGATACGTGTACGCCTCGGCGACCCACAGTCGACCGCGATCGTCGATGGTGAAGGCGATCGGCTGATGCACGTCCGGCTCGCCGGCGAACAGCTTCAATTTGAACCCCGGCGGCACGGTCGCCGCGTTCACTGATTCCTCGGGCGTCAGCCCCGCGTTGGTGACGACGTCCTGTGCGAGCATGACGCGCTTGGGGACGACGGGTTCGACGTCGTAGAACTTGAAGTCGTCGAAGTTGACGTGCCCCCACGCGAAGCTGTGATCATCGTTGATGCGGATGCGGATCATCCGCCCCTGGATCGGACGCAGATCGACGACGATCGGCTCCATCTCCTCGCGGTTGTCGCCGGCGGCGCGGAAGAAGAGCTTCCCCTTGTCCGGGCCGTCGTCGAGCAGCAGATCGACGCCTTCATCGTTCGCGCCGCCGCCGATGAGGAACTTGGCGAACGGATGCGTCACCTTGAACGCCCGCGATTGCAGGATGCCGCGCGGCGCTTCGTCGTTCACCTCGGCGGTGCCGATCCAGTAGTTGCCCGCGTGCCCGCTCTTCTCGCCGGGCTTGCGCGCTGCGATGGTGTCGCCCCTGATCGGCTGCGCGTTGAAGGCGACGCCGGAGAGGACCGTCCAGTCGCGGAGGTCGCCCGCCTCAAAGTCGGTGTTGAGCGACTTGCCGCTCTCGTCGACCGGCAGCACGCCGGCGTCCGCCGGCGTCGTCGCAGGCGCGGTCGTCGCAGCCGACGATAAAGCGCCCGCGACGGGCACCAGCAACGATGTGATGCAGGCGTAAAGAATCCGGCGAGTGATCAACGCGCTCTCCCAAGGCGGACGCGACATCAGGCGGTCAAGCAGTTTACCGGAGAGTCGCCGTCAATGTTGCAGGCAAGGGGGCAAGATCATCAGTCGATGTGAAACACTTCGCGCAGTTCGTTCGAGACCGGCGAGTTGTCCGGGTTCGCCGGCATCACGTCGGCCATGTGCTTCCACCAGCGCTGGCAGACCGCGGTGCTCGCGATCGCATTCCACTTGGCCTCGTCCTCAATTTCGGCGTACGCGAAGAGCTGGCGCGTCTGAGGGTGGAGGAAGATCGAGTAATTGTGCACGCCGTGCGATTTGAGCGTTTCTTCCAGCTCTTCCCAGACGGGCCGGTGGCGGCGCTCGTACTCGGCCTCGCTGCCGGCGTTGACGGACATGACGAAGGCTTTGCGGATCATCGTGGCGAATGTCGCCGTTCAGCGCCGGCGACGCAAGACCAGCGGGGCCGCCAGCGCCAGCAGCGCGATCGTCCCCGGCTCCGGCACGGCGATGGTCAGCGTCGGCTGTTGGAAATCGACGAAGACCGACGGCGCCTGCGTGTTCGCCGGCGCGTAACGCACCCCGACGAACTGCGCGCCCGCCGTCAGCAGCGATTTCACCTGGCTCGTCACGTCGATCGAGAACGCCACCTGCGAGTCCGTCGGCGGGTGGTAGCTGAAGGAGCCGGCAGCCGTCGACGCGATGTTGAAATCGCCGAGCGTCATCACCCCGTCGCCGGTGTAGAGCTGGACGTTGATCGTGCGCACGCCGGTGTCCAGCGCGTTGTTCACGTGCAGCGTGCCGCTGACCGTCGCGCTGGTGATGCTCGGCGAGCTGTAGCCGGTGACGTCGTACTCGAACATCGCCTTGCGCACGTTGTGCGGCGTGAAGCTCGGATCGACGGCGTTGATGAAGGCGGAATCCATGAAGACGTCGCCGGAGCCGCCGCCGTCAGTGTCCTCGATGCCGCTGTACGCGAAGGGCGCGAGCGTGGCGCCGGTGCGCGGGAGCGCCGCGGTGTTGCGGCCGGTCTGGAAGAGGAAATCCTCCGGGGTGGTGACCGGATTACCCGAGCGGATCGGCCGACCGCGCGAATAGGAATCCGTCAGGTGCTCCGTCTGCATGAAGCCGCTGTCGCTCGAGAGCTTCTGTGTCTCCATCACGTAAGTCGTATTGGGCGTGAGCGACACCGTCGAGGGGAAGGGGAAGCGGAAGAATCCCCGCGGCGGCGTCGGGGACGAGCACCGTCTGGCTCGTGCCGACGATCGTCCCGCCGATCGTTCCGCTATGGATCGCCACGCGCAGGTTGCAACCGGGGCCTACGCTGCTGTCCGCGTCCTCGACGCGAAGATCGACAAAGTCCAGCCCCGTTTGCGTCGGCTGGAATTCCTGCCCGATCAGTGTGAAGAAGCCGATGTTATAGTTCTGCTGCGGCGTCGCGTTGTTCGCCTGATCGACGATCGCCGCGGCGCGCGCCGTCAGCGCGGGCAAAAAAACTGCGCCCGCGAGGGCGACCGCTGCACCGAGTTTCCGCATGATCCCTCCACCAATTCACGAAATGATCGCGGAAGTTCTACCGCACAGCGGAATGAAGAAAAAGCGGAATCTCTATCGCGATTTTGCCAAGAGGCGTCGCGATCGCTTCGGTTTCCCCAAGTCCACGTACCCGTAGCTCTTGAGGTGTTCCGACAGGAAGGGAAAGTCGTGCGGGCCCTTGTCGCTCTTCCATCGTCCGACCGCTTGGGGGTTCACCGGAATCTTCACCAGCGCCAGGCCGAGGAATTTCTCCAACACAAGAAGCGCCGGATCCTGATTCAGCACGAAGTCCTCAAACTTGACGGTCAGCCAGCGCCTGGGCTTGGGCGTCGCGCGGACGATCTCGACCTGATACTTCCAACTGATCGCGCGGCGGAGTCTCACATCCGAAGTCTTGTCGTACGCGATGCCGAAGTCGGACAGATCATCTGTTAAATGCTCGCCGAGGATGCTGTCGCGCGGGTCGCGCACCCAGTTGACGTAGTAGGCATCCGGGAACATCCGCACGATCCACGGGAAAACCAGCGTCGTCTCCGGGATTTTCCATCCCTTGCGCACGGCGGGACTGCTCAGCACGGAGGAGAGGTACGACTCGATCAGCTTCGTGAAGCGCGGATCGATTTTCATTGTGTGCAGTCTGGAAAAATCCCAATGCAGCCCGCGCTGGTGCTTCACGTACTTGGCCATCACGCGACAGGCTTCGTACATCTCCTCCGGCGGGAGAAGGTCGCCGGATTTGTTGAGCGTGTCGCCCATGTAGACGCCGGATTGGCTGAGCGTGTGGGAGATGGCGCGGGTGCCGCCGTGGCCGCGACCGATGACGGTGATGAGGGAGGTCTCGGTCTCTTCTCCGGGATGATGTTGACCCTTTGTTGCGTATTTGTTCGCACCGGCGGCTGACTTCGGCGAGCTCAGTCGAGTCGAAGCCGCCGGCTTGGCCCGCTCTTCCTTGTCCGCTTGTAAGCGTTTTGCGGCGCCGACGTCGCCGATGTGCAGCGTCTCGTACGCCTGCTTGCTCGACTTGAACGCGCCCACGCCCTTGTGGCCGTGCCAATCTCCCTGGCGCAGCATGGGATTCTTGATCCCCGTCTCGCGTTCGCGCTTGGCGATCCACTTCTCCATCCGCGTGCGCAGCGACTTCACGACGTCGGGATATTCATCAGCGACGTTGCGATCCTCGTGCGGGTCCTCGATCAGATTGTAGAGCTCCACGGCCGGCTTGAAATGGAAGTCCGGCTCCAGCGCGACGATCAGCTTCCACTGCGGCGTGCGCCAGCCGTGCTTGCGCATCCAGGTGCACTCGGTGATGTAAAACTCCGATTCGAAACTGGGCACTTCACCGCGCACGAGCTGCATCAGCGACCGCCCGTCGAACTTCACCTTGGAGTTAATGCCGGCCAATTCGCAGATCGTCGGCACGAGGTCCTTGTGCTGGTTGTACCCCGCGATGCGTCTTCCCGCCGGCACTTTGCCTGGATAGCGGATGATCAGCGGCACGTGCAGCGTCACGTCATAGAGCCCGTGGTGATCGAACCAGCACGCGTGGTCGTAGAGCGTCTCGCCGTGGTCGCCGTTGATGATGACGATCGTGTCGTCGAGGAGGTTCAGCGCTTGCAGTTGCGTGAAGATCCGCGCGATGCACGCGTCCATGTACGCCAGCGCCCCGTCGTATTGCGCAATGACATATTCCTTGTCCGTGCACGAGCGCGGGATCCACGAGGCGAAGTAATCGCGAAACGGCTCGAAATCCCACACCGGCTTCATCGAGTCGTTGCGCGGATCGGATTCATCGCCCTGATAAAACATCCGATCGAACGGCACGGGCGGGAGATAAGGCGAGTGCGGGTCCATGTGCCGCAGCATCACGAACCACGGCTTTTCTTCCTTCGCAAGCCGATCGATCTCCGGCTGCGCGACGTCGTTGAGGTTCTGCGCTTTGGGACTTCGGCCTTCGCTCAATGACCCCCACCCCGAGAACTCGATGTATTTATCAAATCCCCGCGACGCCGGGTTCCATCCGAACCCGACGCAGGTCGTGTTGTACCCCGCGCCGCGGCAGATCTCCGCCAGCGTCTTCACCTTCTTCGTCAGCTCCCCCTTGTGCCGCAGCGCCACGACCTGTGTCCCGAACGCGTCGCGCCCGGTCAGCATCGACGAATACGCCGGCGTCGTCGGGATGTGCGCCGAATACGTCCGCTCGAAGAGCGTCCCCTGTGTCGCAAACCGGTCCATGTGCGGCGTGGTGAGCCGCGGGTAGCCGTAACAGCTCATGTGATCCGCGAGGATCGAATCGATGGCGAAGAGCAGGATGTTGGGTTTTTTCGCGCGGCGGCTCATTCCCTTCCTCGTTTGGTGCGCAAAGCGTTGAGCGGCGATGGTACGAAGTGCGGACGGATCGTCCATGGTTTAGGCGTGGCTTGGGCGTCCTTGTCCGAGCATTCGAGCGGAGCGGCGCATTTCAATTCAGATCGCCGCTGCCCGCGAGCGCTCGGACGAGACGCCCGAGTCACCCATAGAGGCGCGGAGCGTCCGGCTCGCCATGAAGCCTTGGACCCGCACCACCCTCCTTCACCGAATTGGCTTCTTTGTCGCGCGCGGACGGAGATGGGGTGGGCGTGGCTCCTGCCGAGCCGACCGCGGGGTGAGGCCACGGCTCGGCGGGAGCCTCGCCCTCCCTGTTTCGCGAGCTAGACGAGTTGGTCTTTCCCCGGCATCGGCACCGGCGGTGTCGGCCAGTTGCCGAAGGCCAGCGGCTCCTTCGGCCACAGGTCGAGCTTGGAACCCATCGCCTGTTCCCAGGTGACTTCCTTGCCGGTGTACGCGCTCATGCGTCCCATGATCGCGGTGAGCGTGCTCTCGGCGAGGCGCTGGGATTCGTTGACGTACTCGCCGCCGCGGATCGACGCGCACAGGTCGATGTGCTCGCGGACGTATGCCTTGGCCAGCGGCTCGTCCTTCTTGTGCGGCTCGCCGATGATCCCCTTGGCCGGGTCGGCCTTGCCCTTGGTGCCGAAGTAGATCTCGCTGATGCGCGGGTCGCAGCCGTCGATCTGGCGGCAGAAGTTGGTGACCTTGGCGCCGTTCGCATAGGTGAAGTCGGTGGCGAAGTGATCGTAGATGTAGCCGTACGCCGGATCGGTGCGGACCTGTCGGCCGCCCATCCCGTACGCGCTGACGGGCGGGCCCTTCATGATCCAGTTGGTGATGTCGATGCGGTGGATGTTCTGCTCGACGATCAAGTCGCCCGAGAGCCACGTGTAGTAGAGCCAGTTGCGGATCTGGTACTCGAGGTCCGACCACTCCGGCTGGCGGGCGTGCTGCCAGAGGTAGCCGACGTTGTAGTAGCTGACGCCGGAGGTGACATCGCCGATCGCGCCTTCGTGGATCTTCTTGATCGTCTCGACGTGGGTCGCCTGGCGGCGGAAGCAGAAGCCGCCGACGACGTTGAGCTTCTTCTGCTCCGCGAGCTTGCCGGTCTCGAGGAATTTGCGCACGCCGGCCGGATCGACGGCGACAGGCTTTTCGGCGAAGACGTGACGGCCCTTCTCGATCGCGTAGGCGAACATCTCCGGCCGGAAACCCGGGGGCGTCGTCAGAATCACGTAATCGATGTTGCTGTCGATCACCTTCTTGTAGGCGTCGAAGCCGACGAAGCATTTGTCATCCGTCACCTTGTACTGCGGGTGCGGGCCGGGCGAGCGCTTGTCCTGATCGATCTTCGAAAGGTTTTCGCGCGAGGAGTCGAGGCGGTCTTTGAACAGATCGCCGATGGCGACGATGTCCACGAGCGGCGAGGCGTGGATCGCATCGGTCGCCGCACCGGTCCCGCGCCCGCCGCAACCCACCAGGCCCACCTTGATGCGCTCCTGGCCTTGGGCGAAGGCGAAGTTGCTGCCGAGGGAAGCGAGCGTGGCCGCCGCGCTGACGGCAGCCGAGGTCTTGAGGAAATCGCGGCGGGTGAAATCGTTGCTCATTACGGCTCCGGTTTGATTGCTTTGTCCTGAACAGTGGCACGGGCGCGTCGCCCGTGTTTTGCGGCTATAGCCCCCGGTGCATGGGCGAGGCGCCCATGCCACGTGAAGAACGACAAGTCACGGCTCGCAGACGACCCGGAATCCCACGAACGGCCCATCGCTGAGCCACCACTTGCTCTTGGGGTTCTGCGGGTCGGTGGAATTCCAGTCTTCGTTCTGAACCTTGCGGGACTCGCAGGCCACGTCTTCCGGCTTGTCGTCGTAGCTTCCTCCGGCGGCGGTGGGCTTGGCGTCCTTGGGCTCGTTCGGGATCTCGATGTACTCGGCGGCGTTGCCAAGCATGTCGTAAAGACCCCATGCGTTCGGGGCTTTCTTGCCGACGGGATGGGTCTTGTCCTCGGCGTTGTCGAAGAACCACGCGGCGGCTCCAAGATCCGCGACCTTCCCGTCGCCGCCGGCGCGACAGGCGTACGTCCACTCCGCCTCGGTCGGCAGCCGATACTTGCGGCCGGTCTTCTTGCTGAGCCACACGCAGAACTGCTCGGCGGCGTAGCGCGTGATGTGGATCGCGGGATAGTTGTGATGTCCGAAGCCGTGATCCGGCGCGCCGTACGGCCGGCTCGGGCGCGACTTGGCATCCACCCCCGCCGCCTTGTCCTTGTCAGTCATGTCGAGCTGGAAGGCGAAGATGTCGAAGCTGTCCCAGGTGATCTCGTACTTCGACATGTAGATCGGCTTGATCTGCGTCGTCTCCCCCTTGGCGCTTTTAAACTCGCCGGCGGGGATGGGAACGAGATCGATCGAGACGGTCGTGCCGGGAAGGCTGTCGCTGAACGGCTTGCCGCCCGGATCGGCGGGTTTGTCCGCCGCGATAAGAAAAGCGGCGAGGACGATCGTGGTGGACAGTGTGACCAACGACTTGGCGGAGTGGTGTCGAATCAACTGCGAAGCTCCCAAAGGTGTAGCATCTCGTGCCGATGAAAATACCCCGCAAAAGCGGCATCGTTGTGATCGGGATATTGCTGGCTGGGTGTGCTACCTCACCCAGTCTGGAGCGGCATGAATATGTGCAACTGCTGATGGGGGTGCAAGTCCGGCTGGTGGCGTATTCGCAGGATGAATCGACGGCCCGCGAGGCGTGCAAGGCGGCGTTCGAGCGGGTGGCCGAGCTTGAGGACATCATGAGCGACTATCGGCCGGACAGTGAGCTGATGCGGCTCTGTGCGAAGGCGGGACAGGGGCCGGTGAAGGTGAGCGAGGACTTGTATACCGTGCTGGCGTACGGGCAGGAGGTCTCGCGGCGGTCGGACGGGGCGTTCGATGTCACCGTCGGGCCGATCGTTCGCCTGTGGCGGATCGCGCGGAAGACCGGCAAGCTGCCGAATGAGCAGGACCTTGCCGCGGCTCGCGCGATCGCCGGCTATCGGCTCATGAAGCTCGATCCGGCGAACCGGACGGTCGAGCTGCTCAAGCCGGGCATGAAGCTCGATCTCGGTGGCATCGCCAAGGGCTATGCGGGCGATGAGGCGATTGCGGTCTTGAAGTCGCACGGCATCCGCAATGCGTTGTTCGAAGCCGGCGGCGACGTCGCCGTCTCCGGTCCGCCGCCGGGGAAACGCGGGTGGGAAATCGAGCTGCCGGGGGGCGAGTGGGACGCGCCCAAGAAGATCGAAGTCGCCAATCAGGCGGTGTCCACGTCGGGTGACACGGTGCAGTATGTCGAGATCAACGGGACGCGCTATTCACACGTCGTCGATCCGCATACCGGGCTCGGACTGAGTGAGCATTTCATCGCAACGGTCATCGCGCCGCGCGGGCTGACGAGCGACCCGCTCTCGAAGGTCGCGACGATCCTCGGCCCGCAGCGCGGCAGGCGGATCGTCGAGAGCTATCCGCGCACGAGATGCTGGCTCGGAAAGTCGCCTACTTCTCCGCCGGCGACGCGGCCTTGAGCGGCGTCTTCATCGACAGGTGGATGTGCGCGCGCGAGTTCTCGTAGTCGCACAGAAAGCCCGCGCCGCCCATCTTGAAGTCCCAGCGTCCGCCGTCGCGGCAGCGCTTCGTCGCTTCGCCGCCGTAGAACGCGATGTTCATCGCGTCGAGGCCGCCCTGGGCGTCGACGATCTTCTTGATGCGCTCCTGAATCGGATCAGCGAAGAATTTCAGCCGAATGTCGAAGACGGCCTTCGCGGCTTCCTTGGCGCTGGGATTTAAATCGCCGACGCGGACGGTCTTGCCGTAGACGTCCGTGGAGCTAATCCCCTTGCCGGGATTCGCGCTCTTCTGCCGCTCGTCGGCGGACATCTTCGCGAAGAGGTCGATCATCTTGTCTTCCTCGACATCCCACAGCGTCGGGGGATTCGCGCCGAGGAGGATCGGGCCGAACGTCTTGGGCTCGCCCTTCTCCATCTCCACCTGCACGATCGTCAAATGATGCTCGGCGATCCGCCAGGCGTAGGTCTTGCCCGCGCCGACGTCCCCGAAGAAGCAGACGTAGTAGCGGCCAAAGCCCGGCTGATCGTCCGGGTTGTCCGGCTTCTGCTCGGTGATCGCCAGCGCTTTCTGCTTGCCATAGTCGGAGCAGAAGCTCGTCAGCATGTCGAGCGCGAGCTTCTGCTGCTTCTCATCGAGCGTTCGGATCTGCACGCCCGCGCGCTTGCCGCCGGTGAAGACTTCCTTGTTGCGCTCGGGCGAATCGAACGGAAGCGTCGCTTCCTTCTTCTGCTCATCGGACAAGCTCGCGTAGAGCTGAAGCGCCGCATCCGTCTGCCCGAATCCGCGAAGCGGCACGGCCAGGACGAACAGCACAGTGACGATCGTGATGTGTCGAGCGTTCATGACGGATCACTCCGGGAGGGGTTCGATGTGGATGTCCTTGAACAGCACGTGCACGTCCTGCCCGCCGTGGATTTGCAGGGCGCAGGGGCCTTCCATGATGACGTTGGGATCGTTGATTTCGGCGGCTTTCCAGTCGTTCACCATGACGACGACGTGCGGGCCGCTGGCTTCGACCTTCATCTCGTTCCAGTCGTTGATCTTGTAATGCTTGGCGACGTCTTCCTTGCTCGGCTGCGAGACCCAGCCGCGACCCCAGCTCTCGTATAAACCGCCGGCATCCCGCTTCTCGTCGATCTCGGCTTGAAAGCCGTGCACGTTGCCTGTCGCATCGACCAGCACGCGGAAATAGAAGCCGCTGTTGCCTTGAGGGCACTTGTATTTGAGCGACGCCTTGAAGTTGTGATAGCTCTTGTCGCTGACGACGTGCGTGTAGGTGTGCACGTCCTTCGACTGCTGGCCTTCGATGATCCCATCGTGGTACGTCCAGTGCCCCACGCCGGTGATATGCCAGCCATCCAGACCGGGCAGACGCTGCTCCTCGGCCGGGTGCTCTTTGTCAGGGAGCGGCCAGAGCTCGATGTCCTTGAACTCGACGGGGACATCCTGCGCCTGCAGGGCGATCCGGCCGGTTTGCGTGAACCAGTCGGTCAGCTTGTTCTGCAGGATGTAGTTCACGCGCAGCTCGGCCTTGTCTCCGTTGGCGATGATCTCGTACGTGTTCCATTCGCCGAGCGGCTTCTCGCTGGACGGCTGCATTTTGCGGATGTTCGCGCCCTTGGTGCGCTCGGGATCGCCCTTCGCTTTCTCGGTTCCGAGCAGCCAGACATCGCCGGCTTTGCCGCTCATGCCCTGCGCCTCGATCGAGCGTGGCCAGATCTTGTCTTCGGGTTCGACGCGAAGCAGCACACCGCTGTCGCCCGCCTTTTCGGGGAAGCGATAGGCGAGTTTCAAGATGTAGTTCGCATACGGCTTGTCGGTGTAGATGAAGCCGTTCTTCCCACCGGCGTAGTGAAGCACGCCTTTGCTCACCGACCATGAATCCTCGATTTTGCTCCCATCCGCGAAATAGCCGGTCCAACCAGCGAGATCCTTGCCGTTGAAGATGCGCGTCGGCCCTTCGCGCACGCGCGCCGCGGGCTTGGTCGCCGCAGGCGCGGGTAGCGGCGTGAGCTCGATGTTGCGGAACTCGATCTCCGCTCCCTCCGACTGGAGAAGGATCTTCCCTGGGATCACCGCCGTGTCGGTTGCGGTGTTCTGCACGACGTCGTTGACCTTCAGCTCTAAATTCCCCGCGCCGTCCGCCGTGATCTCGTACTGGTTCCACTCGCCCAGCGGCTTCTCGCTCGACTCGTGCAGCTTCTTGACGTTGCGTCCCTTGTGCCGCGACTCATCCACCTTGATCGGGAAGTCGTCGATGATCCAGATGTCTCCCGCCTCGTTGGTATTGAGCTGGCACTCGATGCTCTTGGGCCAGACTTTGTCAGGCGGCTGGACGCGGATGAGACACCCGCTGTTCCCCTTCTTCAGCGTCCGCCACTGCAGCTTGAGCTTGAACGCGGTGAAATCCTGATCCGTCCGCAGGTAGCCGGCGGGATGGCCGACGCAGTGGATGTTGCCATCGACCACGCTCCAAACGTCCTCGGTCTTGGTATTCGGATCGCTGGAAACGGCCGTCCATCCCGACAGGTCTTTGCCGTTGAAAAGCTGAACCGTCTTCGCCGGCTCCTCCGCCGCCCGGATGACGGGGACGAGCGACAGAACGACAACGAGGCATGTTAAACGGGCGAGGCAGCGACGCATTTTCGTTCCTTTCCCTTCACCGGCGGGCCAGATGGGGCCATCATAATTCCCGGTATGCCATATGCTGTAAACAGGCTCACGTTGACCCACCCCGAATTGGGGTAGCCAGGTTGCAACACGAGATATAAGGTTTCCGTTACATGGCACTGGACGTGAAACGCGCCCGCCACGATCTCCGCGGGCGGTTGAACGCTCTCAAACTCTGCGTCAGCGCTTTCGAAGTGCTCGAAAGCCGCGCGGAGCTTCTTGAGTTTCTTGACCTCATCGAGCAGGGCGCCGATCGCACCGTCACGGCGCTCGATGATCTGGAACGCGCCTGCGAAAACGAGCCCTCTGCCGCCTCCCCACACTGACCGCAACATCCCGCGGCACCGATCGGTAGACTTGGATGGAAAGGACCATCCATGCACCCACCGAAGGGCATCTCGCGTCGCGACATCCTCAAGTCATCCGCCGCCGTCACCGCCGCCGCCGCTCTCTCAAGCCTCGGCTCCAACTTCGCCTACGCCGAAGGCTCGGAGAAGATCCGCGTGGGCCTGATCGGCTGCGGCGGGCGCGGGACCGGCGCCGCCGGCGACTGCTGCCTCTCCAACAAGAACGTCCAGCTCGTCGCGATGGCCGACATGTTCAAGGACCACCTCGACGACGCGAAGACCAAGCTTAAGGGAACGCTCGGCGAAGCCTACGCCGTCACCGACGACAAGTGCTTCCTCGGCTTCGACGCGTACAAGAAGGTTCTCGCCTCCGATGTGGACCTGGTCATCCTCGCCACCCCGCCCGGTTTTCGTCCGATGCACATCGAGGCGGCGGTGGATGCGGGCAAGAACATCTTCGCCGAGAAACCCGTCGCGACCGATCCGGCCGGCGTGCGCCGCGTCCTGGCCGCCGCCGAGAAGATCAAGGCCAAAAACCTCGCCTTCGTCTGCGGCACGCAGCGCCGCCACGACTTCGGCTATCGTGAAACCGTCGGCCGGATCCGGGATGGCGCGATCGGCGAACTGGTCGGCGGCCAGTGCTACTGGAACCAGGGGTTCCTCTGGATGCACCCGCGGCAAGCCGAGTGGAGCGACATGGAGTGGCAGCTTCGCAACTGGCTCTACTTCACCTGGCTCAGCGGCGACCACATCGTCGAACAGCACGTGCACAACATGGACGTGATGAACTGGTGCTTCGGCGATCACCCCACCTCCGCCTACGGCATGGGCGGACGCCAAGTGCGCACCGACAAGGCCTACGGCAACATCTACGACCACTTCGCCATCGAATACACCTATCCCAACGGCGCCAAGATCATGAGCATGTGCCGCCAGATCGACGGCACGGACAGCCGCGTCGCGGAGCGCATCGTCGGCACCAGAGGCGTCGCCGACCCGTCCGGCTCCATCCGCGGCGACTCCAAGTTCGCCCAGTACCGCTTCAAGCGCGACAAGGAGATGCTCGGCCCTTACCAACAGGAACACAAAGACCTGATCGACTCCATCCGCGCGAGCAAGCCGCTGAACGAAGCCCAGCGCATCGCCGAGACGACGCTCACCGCGATCATGGGCCGCATGAGCGCCTACACCGGCAAGGAAGTGAGCTGGGACCAGGCGATGGAGTCGAAATTAAACCTGTTCCCCGAGAAGCTGGAGATGGGTCCAATCACCGTGCCGCCCGTGCCCGTGCCGGGCAAGGAGCAGTTGGTCTAGCCAGCGCGCTTTCGCTGCGATGAGACGAGATGCACGGGAGGGGGGGGGGCACCCCCCGCCCCCGCGGCAAACCCCCCCCCCCCCACGAGGGCGCGACCCCCCCCCGAAATGGTTTTAGCCGACCCCAGAGGGTTTAAGTGGTTGAAGCACCCCACAAAACCACAAAGA
>JAICTV010000224.1 GCA_025936175.1 Phycisphaerae bacterium | reverse complement strand
GACCTGGTGAAGAAGACCGATGCGGACCTGCTGAAGGTTCGCAGCTTCGGCAAGACCAGCTTGCGCGAAGTGAAGCGCAAGCTGGCGGACCTGGGTCTGAGCCTGGGCATGGACCTGGACAATATCCCGACCGGCGGCGCCGCCGCCGCGTACGTCAGCCCCGAGGGCGACGAGGCAGAAGAAGCCGAAGCGGGCGCCGCCAACCAGTAACCGTTCACGAATGTCATCCGAGGATCTCGGGAGGCGAGTTCTGTCCGAGATCCCTCGCGGAGTACGGCTCGACTGGGCTCGCCGAAGTCCGCTCGGGATGACAGTTTTCGTGACGTTTGATTCGAGATTGAGGAAACCACAATGTCCCGACACATGATGCGCGGACGGCAGTTGAGCCGCGATACGGAGCACCGCAAGGCGCTTCGCCGCAACCTGGTGCAGTCGCTGTTCGAGCACGGCAAGGTTAAGACCACGCCGGCCAAGGCGAAGGAAGTGAAGGCGTTCGCCGAGAAGCTGATCACGCTCGCCCGCCGCAATGACCTGACCGCCCGCCGCCGCGTGATCTCGCTGATGCAGGACCGCCGGCTGGTGGACGAGGAGCAGGAGTTCATCCTGAACGACAAGGGCCGGCCGACGACGGTCGTGCACAAGCTGTTCAACGAGGTTGCCCCCAAGTTCGCCGACCGGGCAGGGGGGTACACGCGGATCATCAAGCTTCCCGAATATCGCATCGGCGACGCGGGGGACCTGGTGCTGCTGCAGCTCTGCACGGAGGAGTCCGCGCCGCGCGGCGGGGCGCGCCGCAGCGCCGGACTGCGCCGCAAGCGCAACGAGCGGAAGCACCAGTTCGCGAGCAAGGTGAAGAAGTCCGCGGGTGCGAAGAGCGAAGGCGCTGCTGCGACCGCGGAAGCGCCTGCACCACCCGGAGAATCATCCGGAAGCTGACCGCGCGTAGCACAAAGTCCGCCGCTTCGCGGCGGGACCCACCGCACAGCGGTGGGCTTTGAGCTTCGCGTTTCGAAACTGCGCAAACCAACAGGTCGGTCCCCTCGGGATCGGCCTGTCTCATTTCCTCCTCCTTCGGAAATTACAAAACCGGCGCAGATTACTACTCCCCGCATCGGCTGCGGCGATGACATAATCTGCCGGTCCGTGCGTAATCGACGTTGTGTGAAGCAAGGACGCCTGCAACAGCTATCCGACGTGTGCACGCAGCGAAAACGTTCTAACTGACGGCCCGACAACCGATTATTTGACAGCGCCTCAGCCCGGTTCTTATCATCGACCCGCAGTGAAAAGGGATGGATCGGCCTTTCGTCCGCGCCTGTCCTTAACCGCTCGTTGATGGCCCTGTCTTAGAAGCTGAACATCGCACACACAACGCCGGGGTTGAAACTCGGCGTCTTATTACGGGTGGAACACTCCGTTATGTGGGAGCATTTTTTCAGTCACCTTCTGGTCGCCTCGTACGTGAGCATTCTCGCGGCGGTGGCGTTCTACGGGTTCCACCGTTACGTGCTGGTTTACCTGTACCTGAAGCACCGGCACGACGGGTATCTCCCCAAGAGCAAGTTCCAGGATTTGCCGCGGGTGACGGTGCAGCTCCCGATGTTCAACGAGGACACGGTTGCCGAGCGCATCATCGATGCTTCCTGCGCGATCGACTACCCGCTGGATAAGCTCGAGATTCAGGTGCTCGATGACAGCACCGATCACTCCGCCGACATCGCCCGCAAGGCGTGCGAGAAGTGGGCCGCCAAGGGCTTCCCGATCAGGTATCTGCATCGCACGAACCGCGAGGGGTACAAGGCCGGCGCGCTCGCCGAGGGATTGAAGAGCGCCAGCGGCGAGTTCATCGCGATCTTCGACGCCGACTTCATCCCGCCCAAAGACATCCTCTACAACTGCATCAACTACTTCACCGAAGACAAGGTGGGCATGGTGCAGGTGCGTTGGGATCACCTGAATCGCGACGCGTCGCTGCTCACCAAGAGCCAGGCGATCTTCCTCGACGGGCACTTCGTCATCGAGCACACCGCGCGCAACCGCTCCGGGCGGTTCATGCACTTCAACGGGACGGCGGGCGTGTGGCGGCGGTGCACGATCGACGACGGCGGCGGGTGGCAGCACGATACGCTCACCGAAGACCTGGACCTGAGCTATCGCTGCCAGCTCAAGGGCTGGCAGTTCGTCTACCTGCCGCAGTTCTCGGCTCCCGCGGAATTGCCGCCGGAGATGATCGCCTTTAAGCAGCAGGCCCACCGCTGGACCAAGGGCTCGATGCAGACCGGCATCAAGCTGCTGCCGCGCATCCTGCAATCGCACCTGCCGGCACAGGTGAAATGGGAAGCCTTCTTCCACCTGACCAACACGATCGTCTACCCGCTGATGGTGCTGCTGACGCTGCTGATGTACCCGACCTTCTTCCAGATGTTCGCGCCGTTCAAGGCGCACTCCTGGAGCCAGTACATCTTCAGCTTCAGCCTCTTCATCCTTGCCACCTGCAGCGCGGGGACGTTTTTCGCGTTCGGACAGCGCGAGCTGTTCGGCAAGGAAGCGGGCTGGAAGGCCGTGCTCTACATGCCGATCCTGATGGCGCTGGGCGTCGGCATCAGCATTAACAACGCCAAGGCGGTGTTCGAGGCGATCTGGTCGTCGATCAAGAAAAAGCCCAGCGAGTTCGTTCGCACGCCCAAGTACGGCGTGACCGGCGCCAATCGCGCGAAGATGCGCAAGGACATCTTCACGTTCCGGCGACTGATGCTCCCGATCATCGAGATCGCCTTCGGCTGCTACATGGGCGCGTGCCTGTGGATCAGCTTCTGGTACCAGTGCGGCATCCTCCCGCAGAGCGACAAGAGCGGCTGGGCGAGCGTGCCGTTCCTGCTGATCTTCACCGGCGGATACTTCTACGTCGGCTTCGGCTCGATCTACGCGATGTGGCAGATGAGCCAGGAACAGGAAGAAGAAGTCGCCGACGTGTACGAGCTGCCGGCATAACCCGCGCTACAACCTGCCGATCACTGTCATCCCGAGCGGTACTCCGCGAGGGATCTCGGGGTACGAGCGCTGTTTGACCCCGAGATCCCTCGGAGTACCTCGGGATGACATGGTCTTTGGCTTTCGCACATCCGGCGCGCTTGCGTGTGCGCGGGCACAGCGATTGCAGGCTCTTGCCATCTTCTGGCCGGAGCTTCGTCCATGGATGGACATGCAATCGTGCACGCGATCGTCTTCATGTTGTTCGGCGCGCTGCTCATCGTGCTCGTGCTGCTGGACGTATTTCTCACGGTCCTCTACGCGCGCATCGGGGCGGGGATCTTCAGCCACCAACTTGCGTGCTGGACCTGGAAGTTGTTTCGCGCGATCTCACGCCCTTTTCCGCGATGGCGCGACCAGGCCCTGTCGTTCTGCGGGCCGGTGATCATCGTGCTGATGGTGTTCGTGTGGGTGTTCGGGGTGATGGCGGGGATTGCGCTGATCGTGCAGCCAAAACTCGGCACGTCGGTGGCCTCGACGACGCCCGGCACGCCGCAGCCGCGCGGGTTTATCACCGCGCTTTACATCGCCGGCGACGCCATGACGACGGTCGGCTCGGCGGAGTACCGCCCGCAGACTCCGTTCTTCCGCATGTTGTTCACTTTCGGCTCGGTGGTCGGCTTCGCGATGATCACGCTGACGCTGACTTACCTGCTGGAGATCTACAACGCGCTGCAGGCGCGCAACACCTTCGCGGTGAAGCTGCACCACGCCTCGGGCGACAGCGGTGACGCGGCGGAGCTGATCGCGGGCGTCGGGCCGCGCGGGCAGTTCCAGGCCGGCTACGCGCACCTGACGGAGATGTCGGCGGAGATGATCCATCTCTTCGAGGCGCACCACTTCTATGCGGTGCTGCTGTATTTCCGCTTCCGCGAGCCGCAGTACGCGCTGTCGCGCATGGCGCTGCTGACCCTCGACGCCGTCACGCTCATCAAGAGCGCGCTGGATGACGAGGAGTTCGGCTGGCTCAAGGAATCGGCGGCGGTGGCGCAGCTCTGGCGCTCGACCATGTCGCTGCTGACGGAACTGGCGACGGTGTTTTTGCCGCAGGGGATGCCGCAGGAGCCGGAACCGGACGAGGCGACGCGCCGCCGCTGGATCGAGCGTTATCACAGCGGACTTGATCGTCTCAAAGCCGCGCGGATCAAGACGACGCGCGACGAGCGACGGGGCGAGGAGATTTACATCGCGCTGCGCGCGCGGTGGGACCGTTACCTGCGCGCGTTCGCGGAGCACATGATGCACCCGATGGACCAGGTGGATTTGGTCGGCGCAGATCCGCGGCGGGCCGAGAGACGCCCGGAGTCCGAGCAGCGCCTGCGCGCAGCCGGCTAACGGGATCACCGCTTTCGTAGCATGGCCGTCTCGGCCATGCCTTTCCAAGTCGGAAGCGTTGTTGGATTGGAACGGGCATGGGCGAGACGCCCATGCTACGTAAGGAGGTGCCGCTTCTTGTGTCAGATCCACCGCCGCCGGCGGAAGAAGAAGAGCATTCCGACGACGATGCCGAGCATCACGACGACGGCGCACCAGAATCCGGTCGGCGAGTGCAGGCCGGGGAGCGCGTCGAAGTTCATGCCGAAGAAGCCGGTGATGACGGTCATCGGCAGTGCAATGACGCTGAAGATCGTCAGCGTCTTCATGATCTGATTGAGGTTATTGCTGATGCTCGAGAGGTACATGTCGCGAGCGCCCTGCACGAGGTCGCGGTAGAGCTCGAGGGTTTCGAAGACGCGCACGAGGTGGTCGTTCACGTCGCGAAGATACACGCGGGTGGACTCGCGAACGAAGGGCACTTCCCCGCGAGTGAGCTGCGCGATCACCTCGCGCTGCGGGCCCACGATCCGGCGCAGGTACATCAGCTCGCGCTTCTTCACCGCGATCCGGCCGAGCACGTCCGGCCGCGGGTTGTTCAGCGACTGGTCTTCCAGCTCGTCCAGCGCGCCGTCGAGGTCGTCGAGGATCGGCTGATACTGATCGGTCGCGTAATCGAGGATCGAGTACAGGATCATGTCCACGCCGGTATCGAGCGCGAGCCTGATGTCGGCTTTGGTGCGGTCGCGGACGTGGCCGATCGCCTCGACCGGGGGATCGTGAATGCTGATCAGATAGCGCTCGCAGAGAAACACGTCGATCTCCGGGCAGTGGTGCGCCTGGATCTCGGTGCGGTCGGGGGCGTGAACGACGATGTAAAAATAATCAAAGT
The DNA here is from genome assembly GCA_025936175.1 of Phycisphaerae bacterium. Lineage (GTDB taxonomy): Bacteria > Planctomycetota > Phycisphaerae > Tepidisphaerales > Tepidisphaeraceae > JAICTV01. The sequence goes on along the minus strand of JAICTV010000224.1, from coordinate 3,536 downwards.
GGTCGGCGGCGGCGCCGCCGGCCGCGCTGCGGCGGTACCCCTCGATCTTGGGGCGCTGGACGTGGTGCTTCGTGTCCTCGACGGCGAGCGGGTGAAACTTGAAGACGTCGGCCAGGAGCGACTGCTCGGCTTCGCTCGGCGCTTCCAGGTCGATCCAGAACGTCGCTTGGGGATCGTCCAGCGCCGCTTCGATCGACGCGGGTGAGGCGTCGGTCGAGATCCGGCCGTCGGAGAACTTGATGAAGGCGGTAACCATTAGACTGTGTCCATTATCGGCCGGATTCCATTCGCCGCTTGCGGTCAGGCTCGGTCTCAACCCGCCAATGGCAGTGCGGAGCAGGGGCGACGCCTGCGTCCCTCTCCGATCCCGTGGGGCTTGGGTCGGTCAAAAGACGGCGAGGCAGGCCTTGCCCCTGCAATTGACGGTCGAGACAGAGCCAGACGCGGCCTGATGCTATATCATCGCGGCCCATGTCCGAACCGCTGGAACTGCCTCACACGCCGGGCTGTCTCGTTTGCGGGCGGGCGAATCCGTTCGGGCTCAAACTCTCCCTCTTTGTCGATCCCGCGACGGGATTCGTCACGGTCAATTTCCGCCCGCGCGCGGAAGACATCGGCTTTGAAGGCATCGTGCACGGCGGGATGATCGCGACGATCATGGACGAGGCGATGGTGTGGGCGGCGACGTGGACGAACCGGCGGTTCTGCGTCTGCGGGGAGCTGAGCGTGCGGTTCCGCCGGCCCGCGCTGGTGGGCGAGCCGCTGCTGCTGGAGGCGCGCGTCGAGTTCTCGCGGCCGAAATTGGTCGCGACGCAGGCGACGCTGCGCTCGCCCGACCGGCAGGTCGTCGCCGCCGGCGAAGGAAAGTTCGTCCCGATGGCCGCCGAGGAGAGCGAGCGCGTCATGCGATCGTTCATCGACGATCCCGCGACGAACATCGCGGCGGAAATGCTCAGGACGAGAAGGTGAAGCATGCTCGATCAGGTCCTCAAAACGTTGGAAGGTCGTCGCCACGCCTCCCAGGCCGCGCTGAAGGAATTGCTCTCCATCCCCAGCGTCAGCACGAAACCGGAACACGCCGATGATGTGAAGCGCTGTGCGGCGTGGGTGGCGGATCAACTCAAGGCGGCCGCGTTCGATGTTTCGATCATGCCGACCGGCGGTCATCCGGCGGTCGTCGCTAGAAATAAGCATCAAGCGGGGCGCCCGACGGTGCTGGTGTACGGGCATTACGACGTTCAGCCCGCCGAGCCGCTGGATTTGTGGACGACGCCGCCTTTCGAGCCGACGGTGCGCAACGGCGCGATCCGGGCGCGCGGGGCGGCGGACGACAAGGGGCAGGTGTGGTGTCACATCGAGTCGCTGCTCGCGTGGCAGGCGCACGGCGGGCCGCCGGTGAATCTCACGCTGCTGATCGAGGGTGAAGAGGAGATCGGCTCGCCGAACCTCGGGGCGTTCGTGCGGAAGCACAAGGACGCGCTCAAGGCGGACGTCGCGGTCGTCAGCGACACCAATCAATTCGCGCGCGGTTTGCCGGCGATCACTTACGGGCTGCGGGGCCTGGCGTACATGGAAGTGAAGGTGACGGCGGCGAATCGCGATTTGCATTCGGGCCTCTTCGGGGGCACCGTCGCCAACCCGGCGAACGAGTTGTGCGCGCTGCTCGGAACGCTGCACGATCGCGAAGGACGCGTGACGGTCGACGGTTTTTATGACGACGTCGTCGCGCTCACGCCGCAGGAGCGGCAGGAGTGGGCCAAGCTCCCGTGGAACGAGACGAACTACGCGCTTGGGCTGGGCGCGCCCAAGATCGCGGGCGAGGCGGGGTATTCATCGCTCGAGCGCCGCTGGGCGCGGCCGACGTGCGACATCAACGGCCTGACCAGCGGCTATCAGGGCCCCGGCGCCAAAACGGTGCTGCCGTGCGAGGCGTCGGCGAAGGTGTCGATGCGGCTGGTGCCGGAGCAGGACCCGTTAAGAATCGTCGAGGCGTTGGAGGCGACGCTGCACGCGCGCTGCCCGGCGACGGTGCGGCTGGAGATCCATTGTCACAGCCACACGCCCGCGGTGCTGGTGCCGACCGACGGCCGCGCGATCCAGCTCGCCGCCGAGGCGGTGGAGATCGGTTTCAACAAGCGGCCGGTGTTCATGCGCGAAGGTGGGAGCATCCCGGTCGTGAACATGTTCAAGCGCGAGCTGGGGATCGACACGCTGCTGATCGGGTTCGGGCTGGATGACGACAACGTGCACGCGCCGAATGAAAAATTCGATCTTGATGCGCTGCACGCGGGGACGCGGACTTGCGCGGCGCTGTACGAGCGACTCGGGCGTTTGTAGGCGACGCAGGCCTCGCCCCTACAGGAAGGCTTCCGGCAGCAGTTTCTGTGGATTGTCGCGCGTCAGGACGAAGGTTTCCGCGAATCCGATCAGCTCGTTCACGCGCTGGAGGCCCTTCATCCGCCCGTCGATCGATTCGGGGCTGTGCGTGTCGCTGCCGAGCATGAAGTACTTGCCGTCGAGGAGGAACTTCTCGGCACACTTGCGCGTGTGCGCGTCGGGTTCATCCGCAAAGCACTGAAGATTCCCCTGGAGATAGATGCCGAGCGACTGGAAATAATCGACCAGGTCCGGCTCGTCCTGTACGGCGCGCATCCGCTCGGGGTGCGCGAGCACGACTTCCAGGCCCATCGCGTGCAGCCACTGGACCGCTTCCTCGAAGAAGGGCGGCAGCGTGGCGGCCCAGATGTCGACCAGCATGTACTTGCCCAGGCCCAGCGGAACGATTTCATCCGCGGGCGTTTTGTCCACGCCGAGAAAGATGTTGAGTTCACCGCCGGGAAGAAGTTTGAGCGGCACTTGCGCCGCGTCGAGTTCTTTTTGAAGCTGGGCGCACATGAGCGGGACGCTGCTGCGCGAGATGCCGGCATACTTCTGCCAGATGTGCGGCGTACAGAAGGCGTGGGTATAGCCGTTTTCGACCAGCACCTTCGCGCAGGCGACCGATTCCTCGACCGTCTTGCAGCCGTCGTCCACGCCGGGCAGCAGGTGCGAGTGAACGTCGATTCGGCCGATCATTAATCCCCCCGATCGTCTTTCCACAACGCGGCGGTGCAGTCGCCTTCGATGTAGCCTTCCTTGACTTCAACGCGACATGACAGAGTCCGTGCGAACTTCAATACCTCGCGCTTCTCCTGCCAGTAGAGATAACTCACGCCCGCCAGCAGCGGCGAGCAGAGGAAGTTAAACACGAGCGCGCGCCCGGCGGCGGCGAAGGCGTTTCGCAGGACGAGGTAGAACTCGTCTTTCTCGATCGTGTTGAGCGCGCCGGAGCAGAAGATGATGTCGGCCCTGGCGGCATCCATCCGCCGCGGCTCGCGGACGAAATCCGCCCGGATGATGCGGAGATTGTCGAACTCTTTTACTTCGGCGGCTTTGGCGAGTTCTTCGACGCCCTCGATGCCGACGTAGCGCTTCGGTTTCATGCCGCGGGCGATGAGGAAATCGAGCAAATCGCCGCGGCCGCAGCCGAGGTCGAG
>JAICTV010000084.1 GCA_025936175.1 Phycisphaerae bacterium | reverse complement strand
CTGCGCTCGATCACACCGCCGGCGACGGATCAGCAACTCGCCGACGCGACCAAGGCGTCGCTCGACGCATCACAGGCGGCCGCGCAGCTCGAGAACGACGCGGTTGCCAACGACGCCGGCGCGAAGGACGCGGGCGCGAAGCTCGCGCAGGCGACGGCGAAGGTCGGCCAGCTCCGCCAGCAGTTCCTTGGATCGGTCAAATCCAGCGACGAGTACAAGCAGGCGAAGCAGGCGGTCGCCGACGCAAAGTCGGCGCGCGAACAGGCGGCGAAGGACCTGCAGGACGCGGTCACACAGTATCAGAAGGACGCCGCGCAGGCCGAAGCCGACGCCAAGGAGAAGCGCGAGCATCCGACCGCCGGGCAAGGCCACGGCGGTCACGGGGGCGGGGGCGGCCACGGGCGCCCTCGCATCATCCCGTCGAAGGGGTGACCCGTCTTTCACACCACAGCCGCCACATCGCGCGGTACGCCGATTCGATGTCGGCGGCGAAGCCCTTCTTGTCCATCAGCGGTGACGCCAGCATGCGATCGCGCAGCGACGATCGCAGCGTCGTCAGGCGATCCGCATCGTTCGCCAGCTCGCAGGCGAGGCGAATATAGGTCTGGCGATCGGGCGCGATCAGCTCCGGCAGGCCGACGTTGCTGAGCAGGCTGACGCCCGATCGGCGGACGGCGATATCGCCGGCGAGCGTGACGACGGGCACGCCCATCCACAGCGCATCGCACGTCGTCGTTCCGCCATTGTAGGGGAACGGATCGAGCGCGACGTCGACGCGGTCGTAGGTTGCGAAGTAATCGGCAAGCGATTGACGCGCGATGAATTCCACGCGGTTCGGATCGATCCCGCGAGCGCGGAAAACCTGCAGCGCGGCGTCGCGGTGCGAGCCGTCGGCGGCATGGACGATCAGGCGTGATCCCGGAACGCGGTCGAGCACTTCCGCCCAGGTCGGCAGCGCCGGCACGACACGCCCGAAATGATTCAGGCATCCGAACGTCATGTGATCGGTCTTGCCGCGGGGCGAAGGAGACACGGACAGCGCCGCCGGTGGCGGTTGATAACACCAGTACGTTCGCGGCAGCCGCCACGAGCGCTCGGCGTAAATGTCGTCGTTGTGGCCCGGCGGGTCGAGGTGGATGTCGGTGAGGCGATAGTCGATCGCCGACATGCCCGTCGTTCCCGGGTAGCCGAGATAACTGACCTGCACCGGCGCCGGCTTGCGCGCGAAAACGAGCAGGCGATTCGCCGCCGAGTGCAGCGAGAGATCGACGAGGATGTCGATGCGGTGCTGGCGCACGAGCGTCGCGACGTCGGCGTCCGATCGCCCGGCTGTGACATGCCAGTGCTCGCATTGAGCGCGGAGCCGCTCGGTCACATGATCACCGCGGGTCACGCCGGTGAAGCAGTGGACTTCGAATTGCGCGCGGTCGTGCGCCTCCAGCAGCGGGAGGAGAAATCGTCCGACCACGTGATCCTGCAGATCCGGCGAGCAGTAGCCGATGCGGAGCTTTCTATCGGGCGATCGATCATTCTCATGGGGCGGGGCGATCCGCGTGAGGGGCTCGGCACACGCGGCAGCCCAGGCTCGATGCTCGACGAGGACGCGCGGTCCGTCGTAGCCGGCCGCGAAGTGCGTCGCGTAGAGCAGATTGCTGTGAGCGGTCTGAAAATCCGGCTTCACGCGGAGCGCATCTCGATATGCCGCGATGGCGTCGTCGATGCGGCCCTGCTCGCGCAGGACGTTGCCGAGGTTGTTGTGCGCCTCGGGGATGTTGGGATTGCATCGAATCGCGTCGCGAAACGCGTCGGTGGCGGCGTCGAGATCGCCCTTGTCCTTCAGTGCGGTAGCGAGATTCACCCAGGCGGCGGCGAGCTTCGGATCGAGCGAGACGGCGGTGCGCAAGGTGGCTATCGCGTCATCGATCTGCTCGACGCCGCGAAGGGCGACGCCAAGATTGACGTGGATCTCCGCGACGCGCGGGTTGATCGCCAGCGCCGCGCGGTAGGCCGCCACTGCGTCGCCGAAGCGCCCTTGCGAAATCAGCGCGTTGGCGAGGTTGACGTGCGCATCCAGCAGGTCCGGTCGCAGCTCGATCGCGCGCCGGCACGATGCCACCGCTTCGGCAAAACGCCCGCGTATCCGCAGCGCGTCGCCGAGGTTCGTGTATGCCTCCGCCATTTGCGGGGCGGCGGCGATCGCGGCGCGCAGCACGTCCATCGCCCGATCCACGTGCCCGGCGGCTTTGAGCAGCGCACCCAGGTTGTTGAGCGCTACGGCGTTTTCGGGATTGCGCTGGAGGAGCTGCTGATAGACCTCGGCGGCGGCGCGGAGGTCGCCTTGCTGCTGATGCTGTAACGCCTGCTGAAGAAGCTGCTCGTCGCTCACGGGGGCGTCATTCTAAGCGGACGCGGGATTCAGTCTGCGTCTTCGTGCGCGACATTCCCCAAGGTCGGCTCGCCTTCGGTCGCGGGCGGGGTGATGTGCGTCGCCTGCACGCCGTGACCTTCGCGCGGGGGCGGCGGGGGAGTGACCGCGGCGTCTTCGGCGTCGACGGGGGCGATGTCCGGCTCCTCTTCCGTGCGCGGCTGAAGGATCGGCAATGTCGCATGCGTGGAGTGCGGCATCTCGTTGCTCGACGTGAGCATCTCCTCCTTCGCGATCGCCGCCGGATCTTTCTTTGGCTTTCGTCGCGCGGGCGGGCGGCGGCCCTGCTTCACGTCTTCTTCGAGCTGCGTCTTTCGCCGCAGGATGTGGTGATAGTGCTGCGCGAAGCGGTGGGCTTCGTCGCGGATGTATTGGAGCATCTTCAACGCCGCGTTGTTCCGCGCCATCTTCAGCGGCTCGCTCTTCGCCTGGACGAAGACCAGCTCTTCTTTCTTCGCCAGGCTGATGACCATCGGCGGCTTGACGTCCATCAGCTTGAAGACTTCCAGCGCCGCGTGGAGCTGACCGAGCCCGCCGTCGATGAGGATGACATCGGGATACAGCTCGTTGTTGCTGCCGGCCTCGCGATAGCGGCGGCTGACGACTTCCTGAATGCTCAGGTAATCGTTGTTGCCCTGGCCGTGCTTGATCTTGTAGCGGCGGTAGCCGTCCTTGAACGGCACGCCGTCGATGAAGCAGACTTTCGATCCGACCATCTCGCCGCCCTGGAGGTGGGCGATGTCGATCCCCTCGATGATGCGCGGCGGCTCGGCGAGAGCGAGCGATTCCTGCAGCGCGGTGACGCCTTCCTTCGGATCGGAGATGAACGCCTCGGGCTGCCAGTACTGCTGCTCGCCTTTCTTCGCGCGGGCGTTGAGGCCCTGCAACGCCTTGATCTCATCGCGCAGCTTCGCCGCCCGCTCGAAGTTCATGTCCTTGGACGCTTCGAGCATCTCTTTCTCGAGATCGCGGAGCACCTGCTTGTGATTTCCTTCGAGAAATCGCAGCAATCGCGAGATGTCTTCGCCGTAGGAATCCTTCGAAATCTTCGCCGCACAGGGGGCGGTACACTGGTGAATCGGATAAAGCAGGCACGGGCGAAAGAATTTTCGGCTGTCATCGCCGTCTTTAATGTCGAGGTGACATGTCCGGAACTTAAACGCCTTCTGAAGGAGCGTGACGGCTTCCTTGAGCTGCCAAACCGATGTGAACGGTCCGTAGAGCTTGACGCCCTTGGTCCGCGGCTCGCGCGTGACGTACACGCCGGGGAAATCTTCGTCCGTCGTCACCATCAGATACGGGAAGGTCTTGTCATCCAGCAGCCGCGCGTTGAACTTGGGCTGGATGTCCTTGATCAGGCGGTTCTCGGCGAGGAGCGCTTCGACTTCGGATTCGGTCTGAATGAAATCGAAATCGACGACGACATCGCGGAGCGGGGCCTTCTTGGCCTCGAGCTTGGTGGCGGGTTGAAAGTAGCTGCACACGCGGTCGCGCAGCGATGCGGACTTGCCCACATAGATGACGCGGCCCTTGTCGTCCTTCATGAGGTAGACGCCGGGCGCTTTGGGCAAGGCTTTGGCTTTTTCGGCGAGTTTCTGGAGGCGATCATCCATGACGACGCGAGCATTCTATGCGGCGATGATGCTGTTTGTCGTTGTGACGCCCGCGTTGGCGGAGCAGCGGACGCAATCGTTCGACAATGACCCCGGTTGGGACGCGCTGAACAATCGCATTGTCCCGGACTTGGTGCGCACCGCGACGCAGGACTTCGGCTACAGCGCCACCAACTTCGCCGGAAAGGAGAAGGGCGAGATCGGCGGGAAGGTGTGGCGCTCGACTACTCCCGCCTCTTACGCCGCCGAAATTCCCGCCAAGACACTCAACGACAAGCTGAGCGCGAGTGGCACGTTTGCGCTCACCGCGACATCCGGCTCCAGCGGCGCGTTCCTCGGCTTTTTCAACGACGCCCAGACCGGCGGCGGGCGGCAGGACACGCTGGGGTTTCGCTTCGCCGGCGAGGGGTCCGGCGCTCGCCTCACGCTGCAACTCGTCACCGCCACGAATCAGGCGTGCGGAACAAAGGTCACGCCGTGGATCGTGGACAAGACCAAACAGCGCGGTCAGGGGCGCAAGTTCAGGCCGACGTCAATCCGCAATGACGGCACGCGCTATCACTGGACGCTCGACTACGATCCGCAAGCCGCCGGCGGGCGCGGGCAGATCCGCTTCACCATCCGCAGCGACCGCGAGCAGCACGAAGAGTTCGAGGACAAAGCCTTCACCGTCGATCTGCCGGCCGGATACAAGGATCAGCGCACGGTGTTCGATCGCTTCGGTTTGACCAACTCGATGAAGGGCGGGAACGGGTTGACGATCTACTTCGACGACTTGAGCTTTGACGGCCGCGCTGAGGATTTCAGCAAAGATCCCGGCTGGAACGGGACCGGGAATCACGTCGCGTTCGAGGACCGCGAGCGATCAGGCAATCATGACTTCGGCTTCAGGGAGAAATCGAATTTCGCGGAAGGGAAGTCCGCCGGCGAAATGGGAGGAACGGTCTGGCGCAGCGGCCGCTACGCGTACTACGCGGATCGCGTCGGGCCGCTGACGCTCGATGATCGGCTCGAGGCCGGCGGAAAGGTGGTGCTGAAAATCGGCGCGCCGGATTCGGGGTGTTACCTCGGCTTTTTCAACAGCGCGGAGAAGAACAAATCGCCGGCGGCGGCGGGGAGTTTCATCGGCATCAAAATCGGCGGGCCGACGCGCGTCGGTCACTACTTCGCGCCGGCATACGCGTTCAGTGCCGGCGCGAAGGCGGATCGCGCTGTCGGCCCGCTGCTCGTGCCGGGGCGCGCGTATCCGTGGAAGCTTGTCTATGACCCTGATGCGAACGACGGGAAGGGCGCGATCTCCGTCACTTTGGGCGAGAAGTCGCTCACCGTGCCGATCAAGAACGGCGACAAGGCGAAGGGGGCAACCTTCGACCGCTTCGGGCTGTTCACCGCCAACATCGGCGGGAGCTACGTTAAGATCTATCTCGACGACTTGTCCTACACCTCGGCGGCGGAGAAGAAATGATCCTGCGAACCTGCATCGTCTTGATCTGTGCCGCCGGCGCATTTGCGGCGGAGCGCGTGCAGCGCTTCGATGCCGATCCGGCTTGGGACGGCGTCAACAATCGGATCGTGCCGAAGGAGTATCCGACGATCGTTCAGGATTTCGGATACAGCAAGACAACCTTTGCGGGAAAGAGCGCGGGCGAGATGGGCGGCGAAGTGACGCGCGCGTCGCAGCCGGCATTCTATGCTGACAACATCGCGACGAAGACGCTCGACGACAACCTGACCGCATCCGGCTCGTTCGCGATTACGAGGACGTCCGGCGGCTCGGGGGTTTTCTTCGGGTTCTTCCACGGCGATCAACCCGGCGCGAGCGGGCGGCCGATCGGATCGCTCGGGATGGACTTCGATTGCGAAGGCTCGGGCGCTCGTCTTGCGGTCCGCTTGATCACCGCCAAGAATCAAAGCTGCGGCACGTTCATCACGCCGTTCATCCCAGGAAAGTTCCGGCCGACTCCGATCCGCAATGATGGGACGCGCTACGCGTGGACGCTCAACTACGATCCGCAAGCCGCTGGCGGGCGCGGGCAGATCACGTTCACCATTCACGGCGACGCGGGGCGGATTGATGCGAAGGGCGAGCTGACCGATCGCGACAAGGAGGAGGCGGCGAAGCGGTTCCCGAGCACGACAAGCTTCACCATCGATCTTCCCGAAGGCTACAAGCAGCAGGGCACGACCTTCGATCATTTCGGCCTGATGAACGCGACCAAGCCGGGCGGACGGCTGGCGATTTACTTCGATGATTTGAAGTATCTCGACCGCGCGCAGGAGTTTTCGAGCGATCCGAATTGGGACGCGAGCGGCAATCGCGCGAGCTATCGCGCCACCGATGTCGGCGGAGCACAAAACTTCGGCTTCAGCGACACGAACTTCGCCGGCGGCGAAACGCGCGGAGAGATCGGCGGGACGTTCTGGCGGGCGCCGGCGGCGTCGTATGCCGATCGCGTCGGGCCGCTGTCCGATGCAGACGTTCTAGAAGCTCACGGCAAGCTCGCGTTCACCTCCGGCTCGCCCGATTCGGGCATGTTGATCGGCTGGTTCAACAGCCAGACGTTTCCGGGCGAAAAATCGCTGAAGAACTTCATCGGCGTGCGGATCGAAGGCCCGACCCGCGTCGGCCACTACTTCGCGCCCGTCTTCGCGACCGCGGAGGTGAGCGGCGGCGCGAAGATGGAGAAGGACGCGCCGGTGCTTCATCCTGACGGCAAGCCGCACACATGGTCGATCCATTACGCGCCGGCCGATGGCACCATTGTCGTCACGCTCGATCAGGAAAGTGCGAAATTGCAAATTAAGCCGCAGCAGCGCGGCCAGGCGACGTTCGATCGCTTCGGCGTGCTCACGCCGGGCGTCGGGGGGAGCCAGGTCAAGATCTTCTTCGACGATATTTCATACACCTCGTCGCGCTGACGAAGTTGCGACGGCGGCCCAGGCGCTCCGCGTGAAACTTTTCACCGACGTCCCACGTCAATCACCTCGGGCATTTCTTTAGTGATTCGAACGAGGTGACTCATGACACGTCGCAGCGACCAGGCCTTCACATTGATCGAGTTGTTGGTGGTGATCGGCATCCTGACGGTGTTGATCTCGCTGTTGCTGCCGGCGCTGAGCAATGCGCGCAAGAGCGCGATGGCGACGCGACTGGCGGCGACGGCGCAGGAGAAGGACGCGCAGGCGATCCAGGAGCAGCGGGCGGCGATGGCGAACAAACTCGCCGCGAAGCAGCCGCCGGCGGAGAAGCCGCTGGCGAACGTGAAGAGTTTCGTCGCCGACATCGTGCTGACGCCGCGATTGTCCGTCGGCACGGTCGAGCGCGAATCGATCTACGAAGCAAAGTTTTCCGCCAAGTTACAAGCCGCCGCGGCTTCCGCAGGCGCGGGCGCCGGTCAAAGCACGAACGGGGAATGCGAAATTCTCCTTCCGCTCCCGCCGCAGATCATCTCGCTGGCCGATCTGTCCGTTGCGGTCAACGGGCAGGTGAGCGAATCGGTCAGCATGCGCGATGACAAGCTGGTGTGGAGCGGGACGCTCCCGCCCAGCGGAAGCCCGGCGGCGCTCGATGTCACTTACACCGCGATGGGCCGCGGGATTTATCAGCTCCAGACCCCGCGGAGCAAGATCCTCGATCAGTTCAAGATCAACCTGACGGCAAGCGGTTCCGACGTTCGTATGCTCGAGCTGTCGATGCAGCCGACGAACATGACCCGCGCCGCGAACAGCACGACCTACACGTGGGACTACAAGCGTCTGATGTTCGGCCGGCCGATCGCGGTGGACGTGCTCGGCATCGCGCCGATCGATCGGCTGGGCGAATTGAGCTGGCTCGGCCCGATGAGCGTCGTCGTCTTCGGGCTGATGATCGGCCTGGTCGCGCATGCGTACGACATCACGCGGTTCGACCGGTGGATGCTGCTGCTGGTGCTCGGCACGTTCACCGGCGCGTACCCGCTCATGTACTTCGCGCAGGAGTTCATCCCGCTCAACGCGGCGATGGGCATCTCCGCCGGCATCGTGCTGCTGATCATCGCGATTCGCGCCATCTCGATCATGGGTTGGTGGCTCGGGATCGTTGGAGCCGTCGTGCCCGCGGGCGGCATCATGGCAATGACGCTGCTCGCCGCGGTCCGACCGAATCTTCAGGGCATCATTCTCACCGCCATGGGACTGGGCATCTTCATCATCGCGATGATCCTCGCGCCGCGGATGCACTGGGGCCGAAGTCTGATGACGACGGCGATGCCTCCGATCGAGCCGCCGCAGCCGCCGTCGCCGGACATCGCGCCGGCGATGTGATTGCGGCGAATTATCGGTCACATTTGCATCGGTCGGGGTTGAATCGTAAGAGTTGGATGTAGACGTGGCGCGGCGGCGCGGAGGTCCATGAGGGGACTGCCCGTGCGAACGCGGCGGCGGCGGTGTCGGCGTGACCGGGGCCCTTTGAGGCAGGTTGCGGCGGCGCTCTCACCGGGGCGCGTTACGCGGCGATAGGTCGTCTCGGTACCACCTGCGCGTTGCTCATTGCCCACTCTCCGACGGGCCGGGGTCTTTCATGACCCTGGCCCGCCGTGCTTTTATCGCTTCGCGCCATCGACTAACGTTCACGGGCGATGGGATTGGAGATCGTTCCCAGCATCGACCTGCGCAACGGCCGCGTCGTCCGCCTGAAACAGGGGGATTACGAGCGGCAGGTGAATTACGACGTCGATCCGCTGAAGACGGCGGCGGCGTTTCGTGATGCGGGGGCGCGGTGGATGCACATCGTCGATCTTGACGGCGCGAAGGAAGGGCGGCCGGTTCAGACGGAGCTGATCGCACGCGTCATCGCCGCCGGCGGATTACTAGTCCAAGCGGGCGGTGGGATTCGATCGACTGATGACGTGAAACGGTTGCTGGATGCGGGAGCTTCTCGCGTCGTTATCGGAACCAAGGCGATCGAAGACTGGCCGTGGTTTGATTCGCTCGCGCACGATCGTGGGTTTGCTCAGAAGCTCGTGCTGGCACTCGATGCGAAGGAAGGCGTCGTCGCCACGCGTGGCTGGACGCAGGCTTCGGGCAAACGTGCCGTCGACATCGCGATGCAGATCTCCGACTGGCCCGTCGCGGCCATTCTTTATACGGACGTCGCGAAGGACGGCATGCTCCAGGGTCCGAACCTGGATCACACCCGCCAGCTCGCCGAAGCCGGCCACGTCCCTGTGATCGCCAGCGGCGGCGTCGGGCAGATCGATCACATCCGCCAGCTCAAGCAGCTCCCGGTGTGGGGAGTGATCGTGGGCCGCAGCCTGTACGAAGGCACAATCGATCTGCGAGAAGCGATCGCTGTCGCACGGTCCTGATAAAAACGTCATTCGCCGCGTCGGTTACCCGTCATAAACGTCACCATCCGCACCCGCCGCAGATTGACCGCTAGTGAGCCTGCGCGCCGCCCGTTTCCCGCTCGACTTTGGTGGTCGAAATTGGATCGCGTGGCACAGTGTGGCTACCGCGGGATCGATGCCCCAACCTTCGCCGCGGAATAGGAAGAGGTAGACGTACCGATGGGCAAGTTGTCGTTCCTCCGCCGTTCGAACATCGCACTGATGACCGTCGCAATAGCGACCTTCGTCTCGGCCAAGGCGTTCGGCGGACTGGTTGAAATTCCGATCGCGTCGGCGGCGACTGAAACCGTGACGCCGGCCGCGACCGACACGAAGTCTGTCGCGACGGCCGAGCCGACGAGCGCGATCGCGAGCGTCGATGACGCGATTCCCGCGACGGAGGCCCTCGCATCTGCGAGCGGTTCGACGCTCGAAGGATTGATTTTTACGTCGTCGCTGTCGGCGGCCACGCCGCGCGTCGTCGCGGTGATCGAGCCGAGCATGCCACCGGCCGTTGCCGCGCCGCTTCCGACGGCGCTGGTGCCGGGCATCATGCTGATCGCCGCGAGCTTCGGGCTGACGAAGAAGCGCCGGCTGATTTAGCCGAAACGAAATACCACGAGGTCACGGCACCTCCTTCCTAGCCGCGGGTCGGGCGTCATGTCCCGATCCGCGGTTTTTTGTTTGCGCTGCGCCCGCGCGTTACAAACGTCGCCGCGATGGCTCAGCACTCGCCGCGAGAGAAGCTCCGACTGATCCAGTGCGGGCTCGGCGGGATGGGCAAGGCCTGGCGCGACAACGCCACCGCCGCGTCGGACGACTTCGAAGTCGTCGCCGTCGTCGATGTCGCCGAGAAGCCGCTGCACGAGGGGGGCGAGCATCTCAAAGTCCCGCCGGAGCGGCGGTTTTCCGATCTCGCGGATGCACTGAGGAAAGTCGAGGCGGACGCGGTGCTGACCGTGACGCCGCCGGCGGTTCACGTTCAGCATGCGAAGCTTGCGTTCGCCAGCGGCCTGCACGTGCTGACGGAAAAACCGATCGCGGACGAACTGGAGAACGCGAAGCTGATGGTGAAGCTGGCGGCGGACGCGGACAAGCAGCTCGTCGTCGCGCAGAACTATCGCTATCACCCGCCGATGCAGACGCTGCGGCGATTGCTCGATGAGCAGGTCGTCGGCGCGCTCGGACACGGCCATCTCGACTTTTACATCGGCGCGGATTTCACCGGCTCATTCCGCGAGGCGATGAAGTTCCCGCTGCTGCTGGACATGGCGATCCATCACATGGATCTGATCCGCGCGACGACCGGCCGCAACATCGCGCGCGTTTTCGCGCAGACATTCAACCCGTCATGGAGCTGGTATCGGCATCACGCGGGCTTGAAGATGCTGCTCGAGCTCGACGACGGCACGCCCTTCAGTTACAGCGGCGATTGGAGCGCGCTCGGCCGCGAGACGGGATGGAATGGCAACTGGCGGCTCCAGTGCGCCCAGGGGTCGATCCATCTCGACAAGGCGAAGGCGTCGGTCGCGCGCTGCGGGAAGTGGGGGAAGAACGAAGTTGAAGAACCGGTCGATGTGCCGGAGGCGGCAGCGAACGGGCAGGCGATGCTGCTGCGCGATTTCGCCGAGGCGATCCGCTCCGGCAAGCCGGCGGCGACGAGCGGGTCGGACAATCTCTGGAGCTTCGGCGCGGTCGTCGCGGGCGTGATCAGCGCGACCCAACGCCGGTCGGTCGTCGTCGGGGATCTGGTCAAATGAGCGAACCCGCGCGGGTCGAATCGAACGCGCAGCCCACGGTGAAGTTGCCGCGCTGGGATCGGCAGGCGTGGTTGTGCCTCATCATCGCGACCGCGGTGCTCGTGCCGCGGTCGTGGCTGGTCATGCGGAGCGAGAACGAGTGCCTCGACGCGGACGATCACTTGCGCCGCGGGCTGGCGGTGCTGCTCGGGACGCGAAACCAGTTCGCGATGTACTTCAACGATCCGCCGCTCGGGCAGATGATTCTTGCCCTGCCGATGATCGCGACCGGCAGCATCCCGGCGCATCCCATAGACGTTGCGCATTGGCCGCCCGGGATGTCGATGCCGGGCGAGCGTGCGGCGGGCGAGCCACCGGCGGCGGCCGAGCGAGCGGCGTTCGAGCGGAGCGTTCGCAAGGGCGTGTTGTACGGCCACGCGTGGTCGCCGCAGGCGCTGAACCAACTCATCGCCGTGTGGAAGGCGCTCCTGTTCGTTCCGGCGATGGCGCTGGTGTTCCAGTGGTGTCGCGCGATCTACGGCAGCCGCGCGGCGTGGCTGACGCAGGTGATGATGCTGGCCGATCCGACCATTGCCGCGCACGTTCCGATCGCAGCGCTCGATTCGCTCGCGCTCGAAGGGGTCCTCTTCGCATGCTCTGCGATCTGGCGATATTTCGAGCAGCCGACACGGGCGAAGCTGGTTCGTGCCTCGTTCGTCTGTGCAGTCGCGATGCTGATCAAGCACACCGCCGTCATCATGCCGGGCGTGTTCCTGCTCTTCGCCGCGTATTACTGGATCTGGCGGCCGCGGCGCGAGGGCGCGGCGTGGCGCGAGTTGAGATCGACGCTCCGGCCTCGACTGAACGTGCTCGCCGCCGCCTTCCTGATCGGCTGCCTGTCGATCTGGGCGCTGCTGCTGTTCGACGTCTCGGTGCCGGCGGAACAGTTCCAGCGGCTGAAAGTGTTTCGCCCGACGAATGCGATCGAAGACGTGATCGACAATACGCTGCTCCGCCGCTGGCCGGCAGGGTCCTACATCGGCTGCTTCCTCTCCGGCGCGCTGACAAATCAGATGGGCCAGCGCGCATTGCTGTTCGGCAGGTTCAGCGACACCGGATGGTGGTACTACTTTCCCGCGCTGATGCTGCTGAAGGTGCCGATCGGGATCTGGGTCGTGTTCGTCCTCGCCGTCGCGACGTCGCTGTGGCGAAGACGCGTCCATCCCGGCGAGATTTCAATCGTCATCCCGTTACTGGCGTGGGTTGTCTTCTTCATGTTCGCGCACATCAATTATGGCTTTCGGCATTACCTGCCGCCGTACGTGTTCATGATGATGTGGGCGGGACGGTCGCTCGCGGGTGGTGGTCGCGCGGTCGCGGTGATCGCGTGGATCGGCGCGGTCCTGGCGATGATCCACTCGCTGGCGTTTCACCCTGATTACATCAGCTACGTGAACTACCCGCGCGAGCGCGTCTGGATGCAGATGACCGACAGCAATCTCGATTGGGAGCAGTCGATCCGCCAGATCGGTCCATGGCTCGATGCGCATCCGGAGACGGCGAAGCGGACGGTCTATGTCGTCCCGCGCACGGGCCGCGCGGGATACGAAGGGCGATACAACCTCGACGACCGCGTGCGCTTCCTGGAGTACAACAAGCCGCCGCCAAGGGAAGGCATCGTCATCATCAGCCCCGTCTGCGTGTGCGGCGTGTACACTGAGCCGGGGAAGAACGTGTACGAGTTTCTGCAATCGCGACAGCCGATCGACATGATCGGACACTGTTTGCTGGTCTACGACTTCGATCAGATCCGTCACCCATGAACGACACGACCATTGAGATTCGTCCGGGGCGAGCCGACGACGCCGCGACGATCGCGGAGTTCAATGTGCGGATGGCGCAGGAGACGGAAGGGCGGACGCTCGACCGCGCGATCCTCGACACGGGCGTGCGCGCGGCGCTGGCGGATGCGAGCAAGGCGCGCTACTTCGTCGCCGAAGCCGGCGACGGTCACGTCGTCGGGCAACTCATGATCACGCTGGAGTGGAGCGACTGGCGCAACGGCGAGATCTGGTGGATCCAAAGCGTATACGTTCATGCCGACTACCGCGGCCGCGGCGTGTTCAGGAAGCTGTATCGCCACGTCGCCGAGCTGGCGAAACAGCAGGGCGCGGCGGGACTGAGGCTGTACGTCGAACGCGAAAACGCCGCCGCGCAGACGACCTACGCGCAGCTCGGAATGACCATGACCCACTACCTCGTGATGGAAGAGATGTTCGACCGCTAAGGCGTGGCGGTATCGCGGATGAATTGAGCCCCGGCGGCCGCTGCGGCGACGCGATCCGTCAGCTCCAGCGGATCGATCGTGATCCAGCCGCGGTAATCGGCTGCATCCAGGGCGGCGAGAAGCTCGCCCCATTTGGTGGAGCCCTTGCCGATGGTCGCGGGACGGGTGCGGCGGTCGGAGCCGACGGTCGCGTCGCGGCCGCGGACGTGGCGGATCAGCGGGCCGAGCCGCGAGAAGAGGTCATCCAGCGGCCACTCGTCGCGCAAAACTGCGACCGGATCCAGGTCGACGCCGAACCAGGGACACGCGGCGGCGAGGAGGGCGCGCTCAAGCGCGGCGAAAGAGCAAAGATCGCTGCGGAAGGCGATCGTGGCGCCGAGTCGATCGGCGCGGCTGCCGAGCTCCGTCAGCGCGGCATCGACTTGTGCGACGATCTTCGGATCCGGCCCCGAAGCGCCCACGCGATCCTCCGCCGGCGGCGGTGACAGGTCAGGGATGATGATCAATCCCGCTTGCTGTTGGGTCACGCGCGGCCCGGGTTTCGTCTGGCGCGCCGGCTCCGGCAGTGCGCCCAGCTCGACGCACACCAGTGGGGCGGCCAGGCCTTTCGCCGCTTCCATCACCTTCGTCGCGCGATCGAGTAACCGATCGACGTCCGCCAGACCGATCCGGCTCGCGTCAAGACGCAGGCCGAGGAGCTGCTGATCGCTCGACCGCAGGACGTGCAGAAACTCCCGCCGACCCGTCTGCGACAGCGTCGTGACATCGAGCGCCGGCGAAATCGCGTCGAACTGCAGCCCGGCAAAGCGGGATCCGCGCGCCAGACGTGCCGCTTCGCGCGCGTCGGGAGACAGCGCGGATGCGACGACACCTACTTGTCCGGATAACGACAGCATGGTTGTTAAAGTTCCTCGATCACGCGACGGATCGCCTTCATATAGTACGGCACGATGCTGCCGGTGCGCTGCTTGATCTCCACGATCATCTTGTGGTTGACGGCGTGCCAGTGGTCCGCCGGCCAGACGCCCAGGTGCTCGCCCCACGTCGAGCTTTTGACCGAGACCAGGCCGTCGTTGTCGCCCTCGGCGTCGGAGATGATCTTATGCGAATGAATTGCCCACGGCGGGACGCGGTGCCACGGCCGGGCGGCGCTGATGGAGAAATAAAGCACGCCGGGCACGTTCTTGACCTCTCGGTTGAACTTTCGGCAGTTGTCGGTGGTGAGATCGGCGATCGCCTGCACGTCAAGGCCCAGACGTTTCACCAGCTTCAATCCGCCGAGCCGGCGGCCG
Source organism: Phycisphaerae bacterium (assembly GCA_025936175.1). Lineage (GTDB taxonomy): Bacteria > Planctomycetota > Phycisphaerae > Tepidisphaerales > Tepidisphaeraceae > JAICTV01. The sequence goes on along the minus strand of JAICTV010000084.1, from coordinate 3,917 downwards.
ACGTTTTCCAGGCACCAGTCGGCATAGGGGCTGCCGCGGTGGGGCGTGGTGATGGTCAGCAGCGCGGCGACGCGATCGTGCATGCCGAGGTTCGCGATCATATAGCGCGCGTCGAGGCCGCCCATCGAGTGCGCGATCATGATCACTCGATTCCCGTCGCCCTTCGACTGCTCGAGGCCGCGCTCGATGTTCCGTTTAAGCTCGCGGGCGCGGCGTTCGATCGACCCGGTCGGATGGACGCGCGAGATGATCAGCGGATGGCCGCCGTCGCGGACCGCCCGATCGATCCCACGAAAGTAGCGGAGCTTGATCGGGCCGACGCAGATGTCGCCGAAGCCCATCAAGCCGTGGTGAAGAACGATCGGCAACATGTCCGCGGGCATCATATGTTAGTGACCACTTTCTTTCAAGGGGAGAGAACGATCACCGGGCTCGGCGGTAGAACGATACATGCGAATCTCACTGGCGCTGGCGGGAGCTCTTCTCTGGGTGACGGCGGCGTTCGCCGGTCAGCAGATCGTCATCGGCGGCTTTGACCCCGGCACGCACGGCGAGACGAAGGCCGCGCTCGCGGGACTGGAGAAGGCGCTCCCGCAGTTTCAGAAGCTCGGCGTGACCAGCCACGAAGTTTACGTCCGCTGGAATCTGTGCGAGCCGCAGCAAGGCAAATGGGACTGGAGCGTGTACGACCCGTACGTCGAGGTGTACAAGAAGCATCATCTCAAGTGGGTGCCTTTCCTCATCTGCGGCTCCGCCTACAGCCTGCCGGACTGGTACTACAAGAAGCCGGGATCGCAAGGGTACATCTGTCTCGAGCACGGCACGGAGAGCGACGTGCAATCGCTGTGGAACCTGGAGATGCGCAAGCACGTCGCTGCGTTCATCCAGGCGTTCTGCGAGCACTATCGCGACAGCGGAACGATCGAATCGATTCTCCTCGGCGTCACCGGGAACTACGGCGAAGCGATCTACATCGCCACGCCGAACGACGACTGGACCGCTGACCTGCACGGCAAGTTTCACACGCATCCGGGCTTCTGGGCGGGCGATCCGTTCGCCGAGGCGAGTTTCAGGAAGTGGGTGAAGGACAAATACGAGAGGGACGACAAGCTCCGCGCGGCGTGGGGCGAGAAGGCGCCCGCGCTGACGGACGTGAAACCGTTTCTGAAGAAGAACAACCCCGGCAACGATCGCGCGTGGATCGACTTCGTGGACTGGTACACCGAATCGATGACGGATTACGCGAGGTTCTGGCTCACGGAGACGCGGAAGAATTTCCCCAGGGGCGACATCTACCTCTGCACCGGCGGGCACGCGCCGCCGCCGCACGGGGCGGACTTTGCGGAACAGACGCGCGTCGCCGCCGAGATCGGCGGGGGCGTGCGGATCACCAACGAGGCGAGCGATTACGAACTGAATTTCTCGCTGACGCGCTGGGTTGCCTCGGGCGCGCAGCAATACGGCGCGTACTACAGCTTCGAGCCCGCAGGCGGCGTCAACGCGGCCGGCGTCGTCATCCGCGTCTACAACGCGGCCGCCTCCGGCGCACGCGGGCTGCACTATTACTGGCCGAACATCGCCGACAGCGACGCGGCGACGGAGAACTTCGTCCGCAACGTCGGCGTCTTCCAGCGCCCGCACAAGCCGGTCACCGAAATCGCCGTCTTCTACCCGTCTACTTACATCAAGCTGCACGGCCAGAACTTCCTCGAGCCCCTGCGGCCGCTGCGCGACAGGTTCGATTTCAGCTACGCGAGCGAAAAGCAGATCCGCGACGGGGCGCTCAAGAACATCAAGGCGCTGATCGTCATGCAGACGGACGTCATGGAACGCGAGACGGCTGCTGCAATCGCCAAGTGGCTCAGGGATGGCGGGCTGCTGGTCCGGGCGGCGGGAAAACTGCATGCGGTTGAAGGCGATGACGTCGCGTTCGACGACGTCGGCCACGGAGCGATTCTCGGCAGCGACGCGAACGGGAAGACCGAGCAGTTTCGACAGTTCGCCGCCGACGTGCTCTCCAAAGCCCCGCAGCTCTCGCCGCAGTCGCGCGCGATGGTCGCCGCCGACGGCAAAGAAGACGGCCTGTTCGTGACGCTCGTCGAGAATGACACGCTGCTCTGGCTCAACTCGACCGATAAGGATCGGATCACGTCCACCAACACCAAATTGCCCCGACTTTCGATCATTTCCGCGTCGCTGGCGAAGCGCGATTGACTAACGCGCCGCCAATATGACACACGCGCAGGCGCGCGAGGAATGTCATCCCGAGGTACTCCGAGGGATCTCGGACGCATGCAACTCCGAGATCCCTCGGAGTACCTCGGGATGACATGCGCGCGAGGCTGTCGAAGTGCGGGTGAGTGCTGACAGCCGCGTTGGACATTCAAAAACGCACGCGTAAAGTACGTCGCGACCTCGGCGGGAAACTGCGTAAATGCCACGACGTACCGACCTCCACACCATTCTCATCATCGGCTCCGGCCCAATAGTCATTGGCCAGGGATGCGAGTTCGATTACTCGGGCGTGCAGGCGTGCCGCGCTCTGAAGGAGGAGGGGTACCGCGTCGTCCTGATCAATTCCAATCCGGCGACGATCATGACCGATCCGGAGTTCGCCGACGCGACCTACATCGAGCCCATCACGCCGGAAGGCGTGGAAAAAATCCTCGCGCACGAGAAGGCCAACGGCACGCCGATCGACGCGCTGCTCCCGACGCTCGGTGGACAGACGGGCCTCAACACAGGCATGGCGTGCTTCGACAAGGGCATCCTGCAGAAGTACGGCGTGAAGATGATCGGCGCAGACCGCGAGGCCATCTTCCGCGGTGAAGACCGACAGGTCTTCAAAGACCTGATGATCAAGATCGGCCTGAAGGTCCCGCTCTCGGGCGTCGTGCACAATATGACCGAGGCGCGGAAAGTTCTCGAACAGCTCGGGCTTCCGCTGATCATCCGCCCCGCGTTCACGCTCGGCGGGACGGGGGGCGGCATCGCCTACAACGTCGAAGAGTTCGAGACGATCGTCCAGCGCGGCCTCGACGCCTCACCGGTCACCGAGGTGCTCATCGAGCAGTCGGTCATCGGCTGGAAGGAATACGAGCTGGAGGTGATGCGCGACAAGAACGACAACGTCGTGATCATCTGCTCGATCGAGAACATGGACGCGATGGGCGTGCACACCGGCGACTCGATCACCGTCGCGCCGGTGCAGACGCTGACCGACAAGGAATACCAGCGGATGCGTGACGCCGCGATCGCCGTCATCCGCGCCGTCGGCGTGGAAACGGGCGGGTCGAATATTCAGTTCGGGGTGAACCCGGAAAACGGTGAGATGGTCGTCGTCGAGATGAACCCGCGCGTGTCGCGGTCGTCCGCGCTCGCCTCGAAGGCGACCGGTTATCCGATCGCGAAAATCGCCGCGAAGCTCGCGGTCGGATATACGCTCGACGAGCTGCCGAACTTCATCACCACCGACAAGTCGCGCGGCCTGTACACGAGCGCGTGCTTCGAACCCACGATCGACTATTGCGTGATCAAAATCCCGCGCTGGACGTTCGAGAAGTTCCCCGACGCCGACGAAACCCTCACGACGCAGATGAAGAGCGTCGGCGAAGCGATGGCGATCGGGCGGACGTTCAAGGAAGCGCTGCAGAAGGGCGTCCGCTCGATGGAGGTAAAGCGCTTCGGGTTCGGTCTGGACAAATACGACAAGTGGCTAAACGCCCAACGTGGTATGAAAAGTGGCACGGGCGCCTCGCCCGGGCAGCAAAGCGATCAGCACGGGCGAGGCGCCCGTGCCACGGATGAAGACAAGACCACGCAGGGCGAGAGCCTCGACCACGAGTGGCCGATCCCCGAAGAGAAGCTCCTCCGCAAGCTCGCCGTCCCGAGTCAGGGCCGGCTTTATTACATCCGCT
>JAICTV010000133.1 GCA_025936175.1 Phycisphaerae bacterium | reverse complement strand
TCGCGACGACGATGTCCACGCGGCGGTTGACGGACTTGTCCTTGGCCTTGGGCTGCGCCGAGCCGAGACCCTGGACGGTGATCAGGTTTTCCGCGACGCCCTTCTTCACCAGGTACGCCTTCACCGCCTGCGCGCGGGCGAGCGAAAGCTCGTCGTTGCTCTTCCACTTGCTGTACCTGATCGGATCGGCGTCGGTGTGGCCCTCGATCTTGACCGGCTTGCCGGCGTAGTCCTTCTTGAGCGACGCGGCGACCTTGTCGAGCGTGCCCTTGGCCGAGTCGTGGATCGTCGCATCGCCCGCCGAGAAGAGGACGTCGCCGGGGACGGCCACCGTCATCTTCTGACTGGTCTTGTCGTAGCTGGTCTCGATGCCGGAGAGGTCCTGCCCGCCGCTGGTCGCGGTGGGCGTGCGGAGCTGGCCTTGCAGCTCGTTGATCTTGGCGTCGCGCTCGGCGAGTTGCGATTGCAACTGGCTGAGCTGCGCGGACTGCGCGGGATCGGCCTTGGGCTCGTTGCCGGCCGAGGCGAGGCGCGCCTGCAGCTCGCGGTTCTGCTGCCACAGCGCCGTGTTTTCGTCGTGAAGCTTGTTCTGACAACCGCTGGCGGCCACGAGGCCCAGCAGCGCCATTCCGATGAAGCCCGTCCGTGCGATTCTCATGCGTGCGACTCCTTTCGCATCTGGTTGACTTGTCTGATTGCCCGGTACTAACGGGCCAAATGCTATGAAATCGCGGCGAAAGTGCAAGGGTTGCGCGACGCGAAAATGGGAGCGAGGCTCGCGCAGAGCCGCGGTTGCGGAGACGAATACCGGCTCGGCGGGAGCCTCGCCCTCCCGCGGCGCATCAGATCGCGTCGTTGGAAGCGTCATCGACCGCGGGCGGCGCGACGTCGGCGAGCGACGCCGGCGCGGGCGCGGGCGGCGGCGCGGGCGCGACTCCGCCGAGCGGCTTGGTCTTGAGCATCGACGCCTTGGCCTTCATGTCGGCCACCTCACGCTCCAGAGCCTGCGAGCGGTTGCGGGCGCGGAGTTCCCTGATCTGTCGGATCGTGCGGAAGGTGGTCGTCGCCAGGATCGCCACCAGAGCGCCGATGAGGAACGCGAAGAAGACCAGCGACAGGAGCGAACCGCTGTACTCGCGACCGAACCAGAACCAGAAGTCGGCTTTGCGGTCGCCGTTCTTGAGGATGAAGATCAGCAGGTAGATCGCCAGTACGGCGGCGAAGGTGATCTTGGTCCAGACCTTGATCTTGAGCCAGAGGTTTCCCATTTGTCGTCCTCCGCGTCTGCAAGGCAACCCCAACGCTCACCGACCGCGCCCAAACCCCCGGAGAGTGTCATCCCGAGGTACTCCGAGGGATCTCGATCCCGACAGTGCGTCCGAGATCCCTCGCGGATTACCGCTCAGGATGCATGCGGCGGGTTCAGCGCCGCGAGCGGACCGCCGCCCGCTAACCAGCTACCGCCCCGCCGTGCAACAGCTCGCGGATCATCAGCGCCAGCCCGCTGGCGCCCGGCGTCAGCCACGCCATGATAGGACAGCCGAACAGCAGCACAAATGCCGTCGCCAGGCTGAGGTACGGCCCGTAGGGCAGCTCGCGGCGCTTGCCGGTGAAGAGCATGTAGATCGCGATGGCGATGCCGAAGAAGGGGGCGAGGAAGAAGGCGACGGTGGCCGCCCCCGCGCCGATGATCGCGCCGACGCCGAACATCAGGTGCACGTCCCCCAGTCCCATCGCCAGACGGCCGAAGCCCAGCGTGCCGAGGATGCGGGTGATCCACACGACGAAGCCGCCGACGAGGGCGCCGAGGATCGCGCCCGTCAAACCGCTGAAGAAGTTGAGCGCGACCGCCTGCGCCCAGACGCGCCCGATCGCCGGGACGAACGTCGTCAAGCTCCACCAGACGATCGCCAGCACCATCGGCGGCAGGAGGAAGAGCATCTCCTTGCGCATCTCAGCCGCCAGTTCGCGGCGCGACATCGGCCTGGTCGGCATCTCCGGCGGTTTAGGAGGATCGAGGAACTCGGGCGTCGCGTAATCGAGCACCTTCCCCTGCGGGGAGAGCGTCTCGACATCCACATCCTGCATCGGCTCGCCGTCGGGAAAGCTTTGCGCGAGGATCCCCTTCTGAAACAGCACGATCGAGATGATCAATCCGATCCCGCCGCCCAGCGCCAGCGCCGCGCCGCCGGCGCTGGCGTTGAGCGCGCCCGGCAGCGACGGCTTGTCGATGATCGCGTGCGCGACGATGCCGAGCAGCGCGAGCACCCAGGGGATCTCCACCGGGATGATGAACAGCTCCGCATCGATCAGGCTCGACGCCAGCAGGCCGCTCACCAGCGCCATGTAGAGGAGATAGATCGGGTAGTCGATCAAGAACGCCAGCGGCCGCGGCACCATCCGCAGCGTGCCCAGCGTCGCGTGCGGCACCAGGTTCGGATGCGCCGCGCACGGGCCGATCTGCAGCATGAAGAACATCACGTAGTAGAAGACGAACAGCGCGCCGGTGAGAAATTCCACGATCGGATAGCGCGGCGAGATCGACTGCCCGCAGAAGCGGCACTTGCCGCCCAGCTTGATCCAGCCGATCACCGGGATGTTGTCGTACCACTTGAGCTTGTTCTTGCACTTGGGACAGTGCGACGGCGGGTTGGACAGACCTTCGATCGTCTTGAGCACGGGTGCGAAGAACGAGCGGTCGTTCGGATCATGCTCGATCTGCGGCAGCCGCCAGACGACGACGTTGAGGAACGAGCCGATGCACGCGCCGAGGGCGAAGAGGAAGAGGATGAGGATCAGGTGGGGAAGCATCGAGGAGATTGCCGATTTTCAATTTGCGATTTGCGATTTTTCCGGCAATTGCAAATCGCAAATTGCAAATCGCAAATCTCACATCAGTCTCACCACGTACACGATCGCCTCCGCCGGCTCGAGGTACGTGACTTCCAGCTCGGCGTCGGCCATCTGACGATAGATCGGCTCGCGCTCGGCCAGGACTTTGTTGATCTCCTCGATCCCGCCCCCCATCGCGGTTAAATGCGGGCGCAGGCCGGGCGTGCTCGGGTCGGAGTTGATCCGGCGGAGCAGCTCCTCCGCCTCGCACTTCAAATACACTACGCGGTGTCCCGCCTCCTTGATGACCCGGCGGTTCTCCTCGCGCAGCGGGGCGCCGCCGCCGAGGGAGATCACGTGGTCCTGCAGCGTCGCGACCTCTTTGACGGCTTCCGCTTCCAGCTCGCGGAAGCGCGCTTCGCCGTCTGACTCGAAGATCTCCTTGATCGACTTGCCCGCCTTGGCGGTGACGATCTGGTCGGTGTCGGCGAACTTGAGCCAGAGGTGGTCGGCCAGTTTCTGACCGATGGTGCTCTTGCCGCAGCCGCGATAGCCGATCAGGACGGTGCTCACAATGGTTAAAGGTAAAGGGAAAAAGGAAAAAGGTAAAAGGCGGCGCGGCCGCCCGCGGCGCCGCGCGCTTGTCGTTTTTCCGTCTTCCTTTTTCCTTTTTCCTTTGCCCCTATAATCCCGGCCATGTCCGACGCCTCCCCTCGTCCCGTCTACAAGCGCGTGCTCCTGAAGATCAGCGGCGAAGGATTCTGCCCCGAAGGCGGGTTCGGCATCGAGGGCGATGAGCTCAACGAGATCGCGCGCGAGCTGGTCGAGGTGAGCAAGAGCGGCGTGCAGCTCGCGGTCGTCGTCGGCGGCGGGAACTTCATCCGCGGCGCGACCTTCAGCGCCGAAGGCAACATCCCCCGCGCCACCGCCGACTACATGGGCATGCTCGCCACGGTGCTCAACGCGGTCGCGCTGCAGGAGACGATGGAGAAGATGGGCCAGCCGACGCGGGTGATGAGCGCGATCAGCGTCTACAGCGTCTGCGAGCCCTTCCTCCGGCGCCGCGCCATCCGGCATTTAGAGAAAGGCCGCGCCATCATCCTCGCCGCCGGCACCGGCAACCCCTACTTCACCACCGACACCTCCGCCGCCCTGCGCGCCACCGAGATCATGGCGGATGTGCTCTTAAAGGCGACGAAAGTGGACGGCATCTATTCCGCCGACCCCAAGAAGGACAAGAACGCCAAGCTTTATCGCGAGATCACCTACGAGCAGGTCCATCACGACCAGCTGCGCGTGATGGACCTGACGGCGATCACGCTGGCGATGGAGCGCAAGCTCCCGCTGGTGGTCTTCAACCTCAAGACGCCGGGCAACATCGCGCGCGTCATCCGCGGCGAGGACGTGGGGACGAAGATCACGCCGTGACTACGCCGAAACACGTAGATGGTGGATGGTGGATTGTGGATGGTTGGTCGCGCACGACGTGACCATCCACCATCCACGATCCACGATCTACTATCTACGCTTTCGACTCTTCGCTCCCTCCGCCAGTTCCTTCAATTGCGGCCAGAGCTGCTTCCAGCCGCCCTGGAAATTCTTCTTGATGTCCGCGGTGATGTAGCCGAACGTCCGCTGGCAGAAGCGCAGCTTGGTCGCCTTGCCGCCCTTCTGCGGCACGAGCTCCCAGATCATCGTGTTCATCACCGGCAGGTGCGTCATGCCCATCGGGCCGTTGATGCGCAGCAGCTTCTCGCGCTCGATGTGCCCGACCATGCCGCTGTACCACTGCACGCTGCCGTCGGGGTTGGACGAGGTGAGCAGCCCGCCGATGCGCGGATCGAGCTTCATCTTCGGAAACTCCGGCGAGTCGTCGAAGCGGAACCACGCGCCGACGTCCAGCAGCGCCTTCCACACGGCGCTGGGCGGCGCATCGATCGGGACCTCGTGCATGAACTGAAAACCGGTCGGCTTCAACTTGAGCATCTTGAGCGGATTGGCCAGTTGAGTTGTCCTTCCTTCGTAGCATGGCCGTCTCGGCCATGCCTGTTGGGAAAAGGCATGGCCGGGCCGGCCATGCTACGTGAAACATCTGCTACTTCTGCCGACGCAGCTCGAAGACCTTGTGATCGAGCACCTTCCCGTCGGCATAACTCGACCAGTCCTCGCTGAGCTTATCGCCGTCGATCGTGAGCGTGACGCCGTCCATGTGCATCTCGTTGCGGCTCTTGATGTTCCCGCCATCGACGAACTCGAACTTCATCGCCTTCCCCTCGCCGCTCGCCGGCGCCAGCTTCATCCGCGGCTGATTGCCCATCGCGCAGTAGTGGGTCATGACGATCGAGTCGCCGTCGGCGGTGAACATGTTGATCATCTCGTGATCGCTGCCGGGGAACATCGTCTCGATGACGGCGGTGCCGTTGGACGTCGGGCGAAAGACGACGGTCATGCCCGCCTCGTCCTTCGCGTCCGATTGGATCGCCCACGTTCCCGTCAGGCCTTTGAGTTTCTCCAGCGAAGCGGCGGCCTTGGGATCCATCGGGCAGCACGGCATCGCCGCCCCCTGCTTCTTCGCTGCGGACGAATCGTCGGCGGCGCGAACCGCGGTGATCCCGCCCGCCGCCGCACACGCGATGGCCAATGCGATCAATGACTTTTTCATGACGTTTCTCCTTCTTTCTTCTCGTTCGATTTCTCGACGTTTCTCTTGGCCGGCGCGTCCGCCTCCGCGAGGTCGCGGATGTTCAGCAGCGCGTCGGCCCACATCTGCTCCCCCTTGCCGACCCAGCGTCGGAACACTTCCTGCAGCGGGACCGGGTTGAGCGCGTTCCATCGCTTGCGTCCGTCACGGGTGACGACGAGCAACCCCGCGCGCTCGAGCACGCGCAGGTGCTTCATCACCGCGAAGCGCGAGAGCCTGGGAAATTTACCCGCCAGCTCTCCGGTCGTCCGCGGCCGCCTGGCGAGCAGGTCCAGCATGCGTCTGCGGGTGCGATCGCCCAGGGCCTTGAACACTCGATCGGTCCGTCGCGAGTTCAAATGTGACCGAATGGTAACATATAAGGGCGCGGAGTCAAGCGGAATCTTTCTGGCAATTTCGGCCACGAGGGATTCACTTACAGCGATAGGTGACGCGCACCGTCTCCGCCGTCCCCGTGTCCGGCGGTGGCGCGACGCCGGGGAACGGGCCGCGCATCGAATCGCCGAGGCCGAAGGGGACGTTCAACGATGCGACCGGGCTTTTCTTCTTCGAGCGCATCGCCTGCACGCGGTAGACCACGCCCGCGCAACCGACCGGCACCGTCTCGTCGCGGAACTTCTTCTCGCCCGTGATCTTGACGATCTCGAACGGCGGCCCTTCGGTCAACCCGACCCGGCGATAGACGTGGTACATCGTCCCCTCCCCGCCGTTCGTGTCGCACGTCCACTTGAGCGTGACCGCGCCGATCGCGTCCAGCTCGACCGACAAGTCCGTCGGTCTTGCGGGCGCCGCGATCGGCGACGGCTTCTTCGGCGGCGCGATGCTCGCGAGCGAATAGATCGCACGCTTGCGGCCGTGTTGCCCGGCGCTGCGGATCTTGAGCATGACTGACCCGCCCAGGCGGCGCACGTCCGCGTTATTCCGATTGAACCTCTGCGTGGCCGCGCGGGTGGCGAGCTTCAATGCGCTCTGGTCCGCCTTCGCCTGCTTCGACGCGGCGATCTTGTCCGTGAGCTGCGCGAGGAGCTTCGGATCGAGGCCCAGCTCTTCGGCGTGCTCGATCCAAACCGCCAGCCGCTTCTCGAAATACGCCAGCCCGTCCGACCGGCCCTTGCGGACGACTCTGCTCATCAAAAGAAAGATCGGCCGGCGGAGCGCGCGACCTGAGCGATCGCACCGATCGTGCCGCCTGCGCCGCTTCTCAGGCCGCACGTCCGACAAAACAAGCCTCCGCGGCGTCGCCACCGCCGCGCGATGTCGCCGCAAGTCGATGCGAACCGAAAACGGGTGCCGCCACGACGATCGTTCCCGGACCAAAACTGAAAACCAGCCCGGCCACGACGCCCGTTCCCGGACCGAAAATCAAATCCCCTCCGGCCACGATGATCGCTCCCCGACGAAAAGTGATAACCGGTCCGGCCACGGTGATCGCTCCCGGACAGCCTTACGCAATCGACACGGGAACGACGATCGCTCCCGGAGGTTTTCTCGCCGCTGATCGATTCTGCGCAAGCCAAGGTCTGACGATCACCGACGACGCGTCACCGGGGGCGAGGAGACACGCCACCACTTGCCATCCCGAGGTACCCCGAGGGATGTCACAGTCGCCCGGCGTCCGAGATCCCTCGCCGGGTACGGCTCGGGATGACGTCGCTTGTTGAATCCCATTACGGCGGAGCGTTATCGTTGATCAGGTGAGCGATGGCCAACCGATCCGTTCCAGACCTGGGCATCGAGTATGACCTGTGGGGCGAATACCCCGTCCAGGCGCTCGGCACGATTCGTGGCCGCGAGTTCCACTTCCGCGCAAAGCATGGCGAGTGGGAGTTCGAAGTCGCCGACGCCGGCGGCGTGCTCCCATCGGACGGCGGCAAGGCGGAGTTCGTCCGCCGCGGCAAACACCCGGACGCCAGTCACATGCCGCACGAGGAAGCGGCTTCTCTCATCGAGTCGTTTCTGCGGGAATACGCCGCGGCGGTGGCGGCGGGCGCCGGCCCCACTGATTCCTATCCATGTCCATGCTGCGGCTATGAGGTGTTCTCCGAGCCCGCCGGATCGTTTGAGATCTGCCCGATCTGTTTCTGGGAAGACGACATCGTTCAACTGGCGTTTCCCGATTTGGGAGGAGGCGCGAACAAGTGCTCGTTGATCGACGCGCAGCGCAACTATGAGCGACTGGGCGCGTGTGAAGAGCGGCTCGCGCCGCACGTGCGACCCGTCCAGTCGACCGACAGGCGCTCGCCGGGATGGCGGCCCATCGATCCGACTCGTGATCCGTATCTGGGATGGGGCAACCGGGCCGATCATGAGCTCTGGAATTCAGTCAAGAACGAATCGCCGCGCTGCGACTACTACTGGCTTCCCGATTACTGGCTCGCAAATCGTCAGAAGTAGCGGCCCTTCGGAGGTCTCACATCATGCGTCGCCTGCTCTTCAACTTCGCGGCGGCGACCGCGCTAATCATGGCCGGCGCGGTCGCGGCAGCGTGGGTAGCGAGCTTCGGAGCGGGGCTGCAAGTCGCGTGGAGGCATGACCCATGCGATGTTGCGGTCTATGCTGAGCGCGGCGGGATGTCGTTCTACTTGAGCCACGTCAGCGTGCCCCAAAACACCCGACAGGGCTTCGAGTGGTCGCGCGCGACGTGGGGAATGGAAAGCGGCGATGAGGGGTGGGCCCTCCCGAACGGCTGGCGACATGGGGCCTTCGGATGGGAATTGAACAGGTACGTGTCCGGTTTCGATGCGCACTTACTGCTTCCGTGCGGGATTGTACTTCTCGTGATCGTCTTCACGCCGGCGTGCTGGGTCATCCGACGGCGTCGGCAAGCGCGGCGTCGGCGGAGCGGGCGCTGCCTCGCCTGCGGCTACGACCTCCGCGCCACCCCCGACCGCTGCCCCGAATGCGGCGCGGACGGCGCCGCTTGACCCACCGCCGGAGCGGACCGCTGCAAAGGTATACTTCGTCGCCATGACGCCCGAGCAGTCCATCGCCCAAGACGTCGCGAAGAATGGTTACAGCCTCCTCTCGATTGCCGATCACAAACCGCCGTTTGCGTACACCGCTGGATTGATGTTCACGCAGGGCCATCCAGAGGTAATCATCTTCGGCCTGCCTAAATCCGGGCCCGACATTCTCCGCGCGATCGTCAAGCTGCTTCACGACGGCAAGCGCTTCGACACAGCCGGTGAATACGGCGTGCTCGGAGTCGTTCGCGTGGCAACTCGCCCGGTACATCCGACACAGCACGAGTTGTACCTCGGCTATGCGATGGGCTATTGCCGCGAGCAAGGTCGGCCCGGCGAGTTGCAGGCCGTGCAGGTCTTCTGGCCGGACAAGCAGGGGCGATTTCCTTTCACGCGCGATTGCGACAGCAAAGTGTGGGAAGCACAGCCCCGCCTCGACCAGCCGATCGGTCCGCGCGAGTTGGCAGAGTGGCGATCGCAATTGGACCTGTGAGTCTGTCCGCAGCCGGCACGCGTTCGCGCGTGAGGCCCCTCCTCGTGGCATCCTGGCGTTTATCGCCTTACACTGTTGAGTTCACATTCAAGCCATGAGGATTCCCCAATGCCCGTTGACGACGTCTTGATGGACTGCGAGATGCACATGGAGAAGGCGGTCGAGCACCTTCAGCACGAGCTGCGCGGGCTGCGCACGGGACGCGCGTCGCCGGCGCTGGTGGAGGATATCCGCGTCGATTACTACGGCTCGCCCACGGCGCTCAAGTCGATCGCGCAGATCAACGTGCCGGAGGCGACGCAGCTGATGATCAAGCCCTTCTCCCCCGCCGACATGAAGGCGATCGAGAAGGCGATCAGCGACTCCAAGCTCGGGCTCACGCCGCACTCGGACGGGCGGGCGCTTTATCTCAAACTGCCGCCGCTGTCGCAGGAGCGCCGGCTGCAGCTCGTCGGGCAGTGCAAGACGCACGCGGAGGCGGCGAAGATCGCCATCCGCAACGCGCGGCGGGATGCCAACAAGATCCTCGAGACCGAAGAGAAGGGCGGCGTGCTCACCGAGGACGAAGCCAAGGGCGGCAAGGAGCAGGTGCAGGAGCTGACCAAGCAGTACGAGGGGAAGACGGATGAGATGATCGAGAAGAAGAAGAACGAGATCTTGCAGGTGTGAACAGCGCGCTTGGACGTGTGACGGCGCGCGCACGCGCATTGTCATCCCGAGGTACTCCGAGGGATCTCGGACACCGGTGGCTTGCGAGATCCCTGGATCACCGGCAAGCGGGTACCCGTGTACCTCGGGATGACACTTCGTGTGGCTACGCGAACAAGTCGGTTCTTGTGATCCCGGCACATCGCTCGACCCATGAAGCCGACGACTACAGCTTCGCCGTCGGCCGACATCACGCCTGACACCACCTGCCTGCGCTGCGGCTACCTGCTGCACGGGCTCGAGCGCGACGGCAAGTGTCCCGAGTGCGGGCTGGAGATCGCCACGTCGCTGAGCGGCGGGGATCTCCGCCGCGCCGACCCGCTGTGGGTGCGCCGCCTCGGCGACGGCGCGGCGCTGGCGGCGGCGGCAATGAGCGGGTGGGCGGTCCTCTCGCTGGCGCGGCTGATCCTCATGCGCGCCGAGGTTGAGCCTTACACCTACTGGCGGATCTACAACTTCGCCTGCGCCGCGTTCATCGCCGTCGATCTCGCCGGGTGGATGCTCTTCACCGCGCGGCCGGCCGAAGACGACCTGATCGCCCGACGACACGAATGGGTTCGACGGGCGCTGCGCGGGCTGGCGATCGGTTACAGCCTCTCGGCGGCGCTGGCGCTGGTCTCCGTCCCCGGGCCGGCGCTGCACCAGAGCGCACAAGGCGCGGCGTTCGCCACGGCGCTGGGCGTGACGCTGCTGCTCTACACGCGCGTGCGGCAGATCGCGCGGGCGGTCGGAGACGCGCGGCTGGCGTTCAACGCGGCGCTGGCGATGGGACTGCGGCTCGCCTCGGTCGCGCTCTCCGGCACGATCTGGACGTGGGGCCTCCTCGCCGAGACTTCCCGCGCCCGCGGCGGCGGGAGCATCTCGCCGGTCCTGCGCATCGACCCGCCGGTGCAGATCGGTTTCTCGGCGATGACCGCGGCGTTCGCGGCGTACGTGCTGCACCAGGCGTGGCGGCGGCTCGACGCGGTCGCCGCCGACGCGCGCGTCCGCCGCGGCGCCGCGGCGGAACATCTCCCGGCGTCCAACGCCGAAGCGTGATCCCCCTGACATCCTCGCCCCCCTGCCCTTCCCGAAATCGACCCCTACAGCTCCGGCTCGGTGAAGAACTCGAAGCGGATGACGAGCCACTTCTGGCCGTCGTCCTGCACCGTTCCCTTCTTGATCTTGGGGGCCTCGGCGTTCCAGTAATCGAAGCAGGCCTTGCGCTTCTTGGCGCTGCTGGGCAGCTCGACGAAGAGCCCGGAGCCGACGGAGCCGGCGGGCGCGATCACCTGGAGGGACTTGGCTCCCGCGTCGAGGAAGGCGGTGACGATCTCCTCGGACTGATCGTGCGTCAGGTCGGCGAAGCAGCGGCCCTTGTTGTCCTCCACCCACTCGCGGCCTTCTTTCAGCCGGCCGATCTCCACGAAGTTGGCGACCATGCGGTCGTCGTTGCTCTTGCCGCCGTGCACGATCTGCTGCATGCCCGGCATGCCCAGCGCGCCCAGCAGCAGCACGGTGAGCGTGGTGGTGGCCCACATCTGCACGACGAGGGTGAGGCCGGCGAGGATCCAGATCTCGCCCTGATCCATGTCGAAGAGGTAGTTGAACAGCGCGAAGAACATGCCGAAGGCGAGGAAGAAGCCGACGATGCCGAAGGGGTCGTTCAGCAGGTAGTCCACCATCTTGGCCAGCGCCGCCGGCGCGACGGCGATGGCGGCGATCTTGAGCGCGGCGGGCCCCGGCGAGCCGAAGGCGACTTCCGCGACGCGCATGACGAACAGGCAGCCGATCGCCAGCAGCACCATCGAGACGATGAACTCCACGCCGACGATCTGGATCGCCTGGCCCAGGGGATACATGATTTTGTCGAACTTGTTGGTCTCGATCACGTGCATGATCAGACCGGCGATGAGGACGGCCAGGGGGACGTAGAGGTCCAGGACCTTGTCGTCCGGCCGCGACGCCTCCTGTTGAAGGCCGCGCTTGGGCGCGCCGAAGGCGGAGTAAGCGGCCAGGCCGCCGGCGCCCCCGCCGCCCGAGGCTTTGGCCGTGCCCGCGGCGGCGACGGCGGGCCGGCCGGGGATCGCGGCGCCGCCGGATGCGACCGCCTGCTTCCTCGGCTTGGCCCCTTTTTTCAGGTTGAACCCGCAGGTCGGGCACTCGGTCGAGCCGACTTCCATCTCGCTCTGGCAGGAGGGGCAACGGATCATCGGCGGGGCGGCGGCGGCGGCGGCCTTGCCGTCGGCGGCCAAGTCGTACAGCGCGTCGAGGTCCGGCTCATCGGCGCGCTCCGCCGAGGGCGGCTCCTTGGGCGCGGTCAGCACGTACCCGCACTTGCACTTGACCTTTCGGCCGGCGAATTCCGGCTTCCACTTGTAGGTCTTGCCGCAGCCCTGACATGAGAACTTGGCTTCGTCCACCTGTGCCATCGCAACCGCCTCCGAACGCATCTTGCAAACCGATCGGACCCGCGTGGGCAGTACCCCGGGAAACTTTCGAGAGTTGAGAGCGGCGAAAATTTTACTTCATAGCCGGCCCCCCTTGTCAATGCGCCTGATCGGGCGCATGGAAGCAAATTCGTGCTCCGCTCCGCGGGTGGTCGATCGCCAGTTCCACCGCCTTGAGGCGCAGGCCACCCTCTTTACTGTGTTTCCCATACACCGTGTCGCCGACGATGGGCCAACCGCGCTCGCTGAGGTGGACGCGGATCTGGTGTTTTCGTCCGGTATAGAGCCGGATCCGCAGCCGCGAACGGTTTCTCATGCGCTCGGCGCGAATTGTCTCGTAGTCGGTGACGGCGCGCTGTCCCTTGCCTGGCTGCTCAGTCGAATGGACCGAGCCGTCGGCGCGCTCGATTAGATGCGATTCGATTCGACCGGCGCGGGGCCTGGGGACGCCGATCACCTCCGCTTCATAAACGCGATCGACCGTGTGCTTGAAAAACTGCGTCTTGAGCGACTCGTAGGCACGGTGGGTCTTGGAGAAGACCAGCAGGCCGGCGGCGTCGCGATCGAGGCGGTGGATCAGACCGACCCGCGCGTTCGGCTCGCGCGCGGCGACCCAGCGGCGGACGATCGCCAGCGCGGTCGGGCGTTTCTCCCGCGCGACGGTGCTGGTCAGAAGTCCGGCGGGTTTATCGACGACGAGCAGGTCGTCGTCTTCGAAGACCAAAGTGAGCGGCGCGAGGCTCACCTTCTCGACGACGGCCTGGCGCGTCGCCCGCGGCAGGACGCGAACGCAATCGTCGGCGGAGAGTTGTTGTGAAGCGCGCGTCGCCGGCCGGTCGTTCACCCGAACGCGGCGGTCGCGGATCATGTCGCGCAGCGTCTGCCGCTTGGCGGACGGGAATTCCCGCGCCAGCCGATCGAGAAGCGAGCTGGGGGCGACGTCATCTGTCATAGTGGCAGTTGGGTTCGTTTTGCGCATTCGCGCTTGTTGTTGCACCGTGTTGCATGGCGTTGCACTGGGTTGCATGCGTCGCACGCGGCGTTGTCTGGAGACGTTCGCGTCCTCCCATACTCCTTCGCGATTGCACGAATGTGATCACGAAACTGCAATTCCGCGCGGAATTTCTGCGGGATTCTAGATCACCGGCAGCGTTTTGGCCGTGCGGAAGAACTGGACCACCACCCGCGCGGCGGCGTCGCTGTTGAGCAGCTCGGCGTGGGTCGCCTCGGGATAGAACGCGCGGTACTTGGGCGGCGAGGCGGCGTCGAAGAGGCGCACGCCGCGCTGGTAATCGATGATCTCGTCGTTCTCGCTCTGGATCAGAAGGAAGGGGCGCGGCCAGAGGTCATGGACGTCCTGCGCGGGCGAATAGTTGACCAGGTCCGCGCCGCTGTGGATCGAAGCGAGCGGAAGGCTGAGGTTGAGCAGCAGCTTGTCGAGCGGCCAGGCGAAGTAGTGGGCGGCGGTGTCGCGCGCGAGCGAGCGGAGGTCGTCGTAGCCCGCGTAAGCGGCGACGGCGGAGAGGGCGCGGCCTTCGTCGCTCGGATCCGCCGCCGCCGAGATCAGCGCAGCGCCGCCCATGCTCGCGCCGACGCCGAAGATTTTTTCCGCCTGCTGTGCGTGGTTATCGCGAACCCATTTCACCGCGCCGAGCACATCGCGTTTCTCCAGCGCGCCGTAGGTCGCCAGTTGCCCCGCGCTTTCGCCGTGGGCGCGGAAGTCGAAGAGCAGGACGTTGAAGCCGGCGGGGACGAAGCGCCGGGCGAGCACCAGCTCGTTCAATTTGCCGGCGGCCAGGCCGTGGCAGACGACGACCGATCGCGTGCCCCACGTCGGCGCGTTGCGCTCCGCGCGGGAGGCGGCGGCTTGCGCGGGGATCCACCATCCGATGAGTCGCGTCCCGTCCGAGGCGCGGAACTCGACGCGATCGAACTGGAAGCCGAGCAGTTCTCGCGGGTCGTCGCCGGGCATGACCTTGGGCCGGTAAGTCGCCAGGCACGCCATCACGTACGGCAGGCCGACGGCAAAGAGCAGCACCGCGCGGAGCGTCGCGAAGACGAGCACGCGCACGCCGCGCGACCAGCCGATCTCCCCCGCCTGGCGGAGCCGCATCAGCCGGCGGAGACCCAGTTGCAAGGCGGTGTCGTAGCCGCGGAGGATCAAGAGCATCCCCGCGGCGAAATAGGAGGCGAGGAGGATCTGGGGAACGGTCGGTCGGCCGTGCGTGCCGGCGGCGTAAACGAGGTTCAGGCCCAGCCCCACGGCGATGGCGGCGACGAAGGTGACGATCTGCGTGGAAACCGCGCCCTTTTGCCCGCGCCGCCGCTGGCGGTGAATGGCAGTCGCCAAAACCACGGCGGGCAACACGATATAGATGGCGACGATGGTCCAGTGGAGGGCGTAGAGCACTTGCCGCGGGATTGTAGCGGCGGGTCGCGCGATTCACAGAAGCGCCGGTTGCTGCGCCGGCGCCCGCTCCTCGTAAGAAGACTCACGTCCGCCCGCCACGCAGCGGAATTTTGATTGCATACAATTTTTCCGCGGCGTAGATTGCCGCTTCGAGAGGGCACGCATTTTCCGCCTCTGCAGGATGGGCGTTGTTCAAAATCGTCGGAGGGCAAGTGATGGGCAAGGGTCGCTATCGGAAGTTGTTGGCATGCGCGCTGGGCGGCGGCGTGATGGCGTCGGGGTTTGTCTCGTCCGCGCTCGCCGCCGTCATCTACAGCACGCCGAATACGCCTTACACGCAGAACTTCGACACGCTTCCCAACACGCCGGAGAACGTGAGCCTGGGCAACAGCCCCATCGGGTGGACGAACGACACCAATACGCCGGGCGCGAGCCAGTTCAGCATCCTCGGGTGGTACCTGTTTCATCCGGCGTCGCTGACCGAAGGCGGCGCTGACGGGCATCAGCGCATGCGGATCGGGGCGGGATCGGCGAGCACCGGCGCGTTCATGAGCTTCGGCACGTCCGGCTCGAGCGAGCGCGCGATGGGAAGTCTTGTCTCGGGCACCACCGTCACCAGCACGCCGGGGCAGCAATACATCGGCCTGCGTCTGACCAACAGCAC
>JAICTV010000376.1 GCA_025936175.1 Phycisphaerae bacterium | reverse complement strand
GCTGTTCTTCGAAAACCTGACGCCGCTGTATCCGCAGGAACGCTTCCTGCTCGAGACCACGCCCGACAACCTGTCGAGTCGCGTCATGGACCTGATGACGCCGATCGGCCGCGGGCAGCGCGGACTGATCGTCGCGCCGCCGCGCACCGGCAAGACGATGCTCCTTCAGAACATCGCCCAGTCGGTGGCCAAGAACCATCCCGACGTCTACCTGATCGTGCTGTTGATTGACGAACGGCCGGAAGAAGTCACCGACATGCAGCGCTCGGTGGACGGCGAAGTCATCGCCTCGACGTTCGACGAACCGGCGCAGCGGCACGTGCAGGTGGCGGAAATGGTCATCGAGAAGGCCAAGCGTCTCGTCGAGCACAAGCGCGACGTGCTGATCCTGCTCGATTCGATCACGCGCCTGGCCCGCGCCTACAACTCCGTCATTCCGTCATCGGGCAAGGTGCTCTCGGGCGGTCTCGATTCCAACGCGCTGCAGAAACCGAAGCGGTTCTTCGGCGCGGCGCGAAAAGTGGAGGAGGGGGGATCGCTGACAATCATCGCCACCGCGCTCATCGACACGGGGTCGCGCATGGACGACGTGATCTTCGAGGAGTTCAAGGGCACCGGCAACATGGAGATCCACCTGGATCGCAAGCTGTCGGACAAACGCGTCTTCCCGGCGATCGACATGCAGAAGAGCGGCACGCGGAAGGAAGAACTGCTGATGCCGCGGGAAGATCTGAACCGCGTGTGGGTCCTGCGCAAGGTGCTCGCGCCGCTGTCCGCGACGGAAGGCATGGAACTCCTGCTCGACAAGATGGGGAAATCGAAGTCGAACGCGGAGTTCCTTGCTTCCATGCAGCGCGGCTGACGCCGGCGCTTAACCGCAGGACGGGTTGCGCAGCTTGGCTTTCGTCACCGTCAGCGTCCGCGCCTTGGCCGCGCCGTCCGTGTTGTCCGCCGACGGCGCCTCTGGCTGGTCCACCGTGCCCGTCAGTTCCACTTCCCCGAGCACGAACGGATCGAGCTTGACCTTGGGATTGGCCGGAACGATCTTCAGCGACTTGTCCGCGTTCTTGACGCCCTTCTGCTTGGCGCTGGTCAGGTAGAAAGAATCCGAATTCGAGCCGGGATTGAGACAGCCGGTAAACGTCACGGTCGCGGTCGATGCGTTGTTGTTGTTCTCGCCGCTGTTGCCTTCGCCAGCCGGTTTCGCCTGGGCGCCGACGAGCGCCGTGCTCACCAGCACTGCTCCACACACCGCTAGAAACGTCCGATTCATCCTGGAAATCTCCTTCATCGGCAGGGCAGACCATGCCCGGCGCTAATGAAGGGGATACGCCCGCGAAGGGCAGGCCGCTTACCGGCCGTCAGCTCCGGCGGCCTCCTCGAGACGGCGAAGGCGCAAACTGCAAAGGACAGACGACTTATCCGCCGCAGCTGCCACCCAACGCAACCGCGCTGAGGGCGTCGAGGACGACCACGTTCTCGGCCGGACTCGGGATCGATCCGGGCGTCGATCCCGGAGCCGCCCCGCCCACGACGACGCGTCCGCCTTTGAATTTCACGCCGGGCTCGATCAGCGAAGACTTCTTGATCAACCCGGTCACCTCGGCACGCTGTTCGTTCAAGGCCTCGATCTGCTTCTTGACGTCCTTCTTGCCTTCGAGGCGGAACGTGGAACTCCGGATGGTGTAGCCGCTCGCGGTGTCGGTCTGGCGGACGTCGGCCGCGCGGATGACGCGTCCCTTGATACAGCCGGTGATGACGACCAGCAGCGAATCTTTCGGCACTTTCGGCTGTTCCTGCTCCTGCTGAGCAGCGACCGGTGCAACGGCGAGGAGGGCGGCGAGGGCGAGCTTTGCGAGCATGGATCTGGTCTCCGGAGCGCAGGCAATCCCACGATAACACCTCTTCGCGCCCGGCGGTCGCCGCCAAGAATTGCGTCCGCGCCGACGGTTCCGTAACGGCTGATCCGTGCGAAAGCGGGATTGCCACGAGTTTTCGCGGGCATCGTGCTTGCTCCGGGCGCGAGCCGATGGTGTCGCTCCTGCTCGTGCTGCTGCTCGGACTCGACCCCCAGGTCGTCCAGCAGGATCCGGCCCGGGTCGGGTGGGAGGCCATCCAGCGCGGCGACGGCGAGAAAGCTGCCGCAGCCTTCCGGGCCCAGCTGGCGACCAATCCCAACGATGCTCGAACGCTGACCGGTGCCGGTATCGCGGCGCATCTGCTCGCCAACGAGGACCAGGCGATCTCGTACCTC
>JAICTV010000294.1 GCA_025936175.1 Phycisphaerae bacterium | reverse complement strand
CGGGGCTCCGCTGCGCTACGCCCCGGGGCATAGCGCAGCGGAGCCCGGGGATGCTTCGAAAACCAAAACGTCTACCTTCCCGCAAGCACAGCAGGAGTCTGCACGGCTTCAGGTTTCACCAGGTTCGACAGCGCCTGCGCGACCGTGTAGCGATCGTACCCGTCGCGCGGACACGGATCGGTCGCGCCGATCAGCGCGACGGAGATGCTGAACGCCAGCAGCGCGCCGGCGATCGCCCACGTGCCGGGATGGTGCGGCCGCCGCACCCACGCGCCGGACCAGAGCATCACCAGGGGCAGAAAGACGACGAACGCCTGTGGGCCGAACATCGTCCCCGGGCCGCTCAGCGTGATCACGCAATAGACGAGGATGACGGCGGCGGCGCCGACGAGCGTTGCGGTCGCCAGCGCCTTGGTCGTCATCGGCCAGTGCCGGTGCATGACGGCGGCGACGCCGAGGATGCCGAAGAGGACGACGGGAAAGTGGCTGAAGATCCCGTGCTCGCCGAAGAACGCGAGCGAGACGCGCGCGAGGTTGCGCCCGAGCGCCGCCCACCAGCCGGTGCCGAGCGGCGGGGCGTCGTCGAGATCGCCGTCATCGACGGCGGCGACGTGACTCGTGTTGTTGGTGCTGGTCAGCTCGGGATGAAATCGCGGCGGCAGCACGTCGCCGGTGATCGGCATCATCAGCGCCGCGTGCAGGAGGATCGGCGGCGCGGCGCCCAGCGCGTAGAGCGCAAGCCCGCCGACGCGCATCGGCAGCCGCCAGCGCATTCCGAGGATCGCCAAGGCGATCAGGACCGCGAAGACGGTGCAGGTGGGATCGATGGTGGCGGCGAGCGCGGCGCACATGCCGGAGATCGCGAGCCAGCCGCTGGTGACGCGCGGGTGCTTGGCGATGGCGACATAAACGATGCAGCCGGCCGAGGCGAGCAGCAGCGCCGCCGCCGGCGCGAGTGCGTTGAGCACGACCCCGTAGGAGATCAAGCCGCTGCCGAGCACGACGCCCGCCGCGAGCATCGCGCGGCGCGGTCGCCGCAGCTCGAACATGCGGCCCATGCGGTAGATCATCCCCGCCGCCGCCGCGACGGGGATCGTCGCGCCCAGCATCGTCAGCAGGTATGCGACCAGTGACGGATTGGTGTGAAAACTCAGCCCGAAGCGCTGCATTATCCAGTACGGCGCGGCGAGCAGCACCGAGAGCACCGGCGGCTGATCGGTGAAGACGTGGCCGTTCTTTCGGAACGTCCCGCGAATGGGAAGCGCTGCCGATTGCTCGATCGCGAGCGAGCGATGCTCGACGAGCGACTGCACCGTCGCGAGGCGCGCCTGCTCGTCATCGGAAATCAGCCGCGGATCGGGATGCCGAAGCGGGCGAAGCAGCGGAAGGCAGATCAGCAGGACGAGGATCGGAGAAGAAAGCGCCCACGGACGCACGTGGGGTTGCGTGAGGTATCGGCGGAATTGGTTCAGAACGTCCATCCGAATCGGCGCTGCTGACATGTCGCAAAAACGCGAGAAGGGAATTGACTCCATTCAGCCGCCGCGCTTGCGCGGCGCGTCCAACGACCTACCGTCGCGTCTCGTACGCCTTGAGAAACTGCACGAAGTTCTGAAGGACCTTGTTCCCCAGCCGCTCGTAGCGTGAATAAAACTTTTCCGTGTCCTGGCGGATCTTCGCTTCACCGTCCGCGCCGAGGACCTTGGTGATGTCTTCCTTGCGATTCGCCACGAGCTGCTCGATCCCCTCGCGTGTCGATTCGAAGTGATACTGGAACCCGAACAGCCGGGCCTTGAATCGGAACGCCTGGTTCTTGCACGCGCGGGTGGAGGAGATCAATGCGCTTCCCGTCGGGGGCGGCGGGGCGGGCGGAGGCGCGGGATTGGGCGGCGGAGGTAGCTTGGGGAGATCGAACGTGTCGAAGTGCCAGTGAAACATCTGCGCGCCTTCGTTCAAGCCGTAGACGATCGGCTCCGTTCCGCCGGGGAACGGGAACGACACGGGACCCCAGCCGATCTCGGGCATCGGGGTGGCTGGCGCCTCAGGCGTCGCGCCGGCTTTCACGTTCGGATAGACCTTCGCGCCCGCCGCGTGCGCGAGAAGTTGCGCGCCGAGGCAGATGCCCAGCACCGGTCGATCCGCCGCCACCATCCGCTGGAGCGTCTCGAGTTCCTTCGCGAGGAAGGGGTACTGCGATGAGCCGACGTCGCTGACGCCCATCGGCCCGCCGAGCACGACCAGCACCCTGACTTCGTCCAGATCGGTCGGGACTTCATCGCCTTGGTAGAGCCGGCGGAGGTCGCAGGGGATGCCGAAGTCCCGGAAGACCGGCACAATCCGCCCGGGGCCTTCGAAGGGCACATGCTGAAGGATGACGGCAGAACTCATGGGGGAGCGGCATGATCCGCTGGCACGGCGGGCATTGTCAAGGAATCGGACGACGATCTCGCGCAACAGACGCTATTGTCATGTGTTACGGTCGAGGACGAGCTGGCGCGGGATGCGAATCCTCTTGACGACAAACCAAACAAAAACCTAATATCCGGCGCGTGTTGTTTATCGATGGTTAAACAACTGGCCTGCGGCCGGGGAAGGTGCGCCATGAAATTCGTCGTCAACGAGGTACTCGAAAACCGCTCGCGCTCCTTCGCGGGTGAGGACTCACCACAGTCGCTTCGCAAGCGCATCGATCTGCTCAAGCCGCGCGACCGGCTGCTGATTGAGCTCGATCTGGCCGGCACGAACAACCGCAAGCGCATCGCCGCGCTGCTGGGCATGACGCCTTCGACGGTCACGCGCCGGCTCCAGCGCATCCGCCGGCGGCTGAGCGATCCGATGGTGGTGCGATTGATCGATTCGCACTGCCTGCTCGACGGGGAGCTGCGGCAGATGGCGGTGGAGCATTTTCTGGCGGATCTGTCGGTGGCGGAGATCGCGGCGAAGCACGGGCTTGCGCCGGCGGCGGTGCGGCGGAAGATCGCGGCGGTCAGTTGGTGGGCGCGCGGGCATGCCGTGCGCAACCCGCGGGGGGTTAACCCATGAATTCGTCAATCGGCGACGCGAAACGTGATCTTGAACCAGCGCGTCGCGCCGGAGGATTGCCCGCGCGGCGAGCAGGACGGCGAACCCGCCGCCGCCGCGGCACGGGGGCCGGTCGCGCGGTTCGCGCGGGGCGCGCGGTTCGCGCGGGGCGCGCGGTTCCTGCGGGGCGCGCGGTTCCTGCGGGGCGCGCGTGTGACGCGCGTCGAAGGGTAGGTCGCGCGGAGGACGCGGCGCATCTCGGCGGCGGAGGTGAAGCCGTCGGCGCGGGCGTCGGCGTCGCTCAGGCTCGCGAGGCGCTGGATCACCTCCACCGATTCGATTCTCAGGCAGCCGATGCCGGGCGAACAGGCGCGCTTGCCGACCTTGACGCGCGGACTGCTCCGTCGGCGAACGGTCGCGGTCTTGGCGCCGTCGAGCACCGCTTGCCAGAAACACTTTTTGAAAAGGAGTTGGCCCATGTCGAGGGGAAAAGTCTTAGCCGTCGGAGAGGATATCACGGTTTCACCGCTGGTCGATCCGAGCGGAAAGATTCGCATCCGCACGAAGGAGGCGGCGCAGGTGGCGCGGTGGTTCGGGCTAATCGATTCACGTTTGCCAGGACGCAAGCGACGCCCGGCGCCGGTCGCGCGCGCGAAGATCGATCTCGCGCTGACGGCGGGAACGATCACGCTGGTCACGGGAGCGAGCGGCGCGGGAAAATCGTCGCTGCTGCGCGAGCAGTTCGCGCGCGGACGGGATCGACGGTTCATCGATCTGAACGCGATCAAGCTCCCGGCGGGCGTCCCGACGGTGAACTGCATCGACAGCGACGACCTGATGGACGTGCTGCGGCGGCTGGGACGCGTGGGGCTGGGCGAGGCGTGGTCGTACCTTCGACTCCCGTCGGAACTCAGCGACGGGCAACAGTTTCGCTTGCGGCTGGCGATGGGATTGTGGCGCGCCGAGCGCGCCGACGCGCCGAGGACCACCGTTATCGCGTGCGACGAGTTCGCGGCGGTGCTCGATCGCGTCACCGCGTGGGTTGTCGCGCGATGTCTGCGCCGCGCCATTGACGCATCGGGCAGCAGGATCGCCGCGATCGTCGCGACGAGTCACGACGATCTGGTTGACGCGCTTGATCCGGACGTGCTGGTGACGTGCGATTTCGGCCGGACGCGCGTCGACCGGCGCGCACGACCGCGCAGGCGCGAGCGCGCTTACCGTCCTAGAATCAAGCGAGGTGGGTGATGACGAAAATCATGTTGATCATGCTGGCGGTCTGCGGCGGCGGCGCGGGCGCGCGCAACGAAGCGGTGGAGACGCGGCCGTTGTGGGAGCGGCCGGCGATGGGTTTGACGTTGCAGCAGCAGACGGAAGCGGCGCTCGATCGCGGGAACGGGCGGATTGAGGAACCGGCGACGTTTTCGTTGCGCCGGCTCGATGTCGCGCAGGCGCGGCGAACTTTCGCCGCGGCAGGAGTTCGAGTGGTTTCAGACGGAGCGCGATCGGCAGGCGCAGATCGAGAACCTGCAGCGCCGCGCCGCGAACGAAGCGCACCGCAAGCGCGTGATCGAGCGGGAGAGTGATCGGCTCGCGGACGAGCGCGAGCGGTGGATGCAACAGATGACCAAGCCGCGCTTCGAGGAGAGCGCGATCGTGGATCGGCAGGTTCGGGAGCAGCAGCAGCGACGCGCGACCGTGACGACGCGCCCGAGCGGAGGAAAATAGGGACGGGGTGCTTGGAATCCAAAACATCCGGGACTTCCGTCCCGGCTGAAGGCATACCAAAGTTTTTGGGGAAGGGGGTGGGTCATGGGGAATGGCGCGAATGGTGGGAAGCGGGGGATCGGTCTGAAGATTTCGATCGAGCGCGGGACCTATCGGGATTATCGGGAGCTCGAGCATTTTCATTATGTCCCGCGGGCGCCGAAGGTGCTCGCGGGGATCTGGCGTGCGGTCGTGCGCGATCCGGCGCGGCGCGGCGGCGGGAAGCGCGTCGTCGCGGTGGCGGTGCTTACATTTCCGACGCCGAGCCAGCGGGCGCGGGAGCGGCTGGTGCTCCCGCCGCGATTGCGACGAAGGTCGCGCTACGGGAAGAAGCGGTTGCGGTTCATCAACTCGCGGATCCGGCGGATCGCGCGGGTAATCGTGCACCCGCAGTTCCGCTCGCTCGGCGTCGCCACCAGGCTGGTTAGTCGCGTTCTCTTGCGATGTCCGACACGTTACGTCGAAGCGGTGGCGGCGATGGGGGAGGTGGTTCCGTTCTTCCATCGCGCGGGGATGACGCGGGTCGCGCCGGTCGGTGAGGAGCGGTCGGCTTACTTTTTGTTCGACCGGAAGCGAGGAAAAGGAGGTGTGAGATGTGATTGATGCGTGGTGGACCTGAGATCTCAATTCTCAGATTTCAGATCTCGGATTGCAGTTTAGGACTTGAAATCTTCACACGGGGGAAATTGTTCATGGAAACGCTTACGGATCGACAGCAGGAGTTCTTGAACGAGATGGCGTGGGGTGGTCGTGCGACGGGAGCGCTGGTCAGGGACATGAAGATCACGCCTTCGGAACTGGCGCAGTGGCGCGAGCAGAACGACTTCAACCGCGCCGTCGACGCGGCCAACGCCTGCCTCGCGTTTATTCGCACGACCGATACTCGCCGCGGCGCGTGCGAGCATGTGCGACGGACCCGGCTGGCGGTGTTCGGGGATTCGAAGGTGCTGTCGGCGAAATGTCGGCAGGCGGGCAAGTCG
>JAICTV010000151.1 GCA_025936175.1 Phycisphaerae bacterium | reverse complement strand
GATCGGATCTCGATCGCGTCTACCACACCCATCTGATCGACGCCTACGCCAAGCAGCACGACAAAGGCCTCGAGATGATCAGCATCTGCTGCGCGCGGACGGTGGACGAAGTTCGCCAGGCCGTCGCCGACTATCACATCACCTGGCCGGTCGGTCACAACCCCGAAGGTTTTCGCGGCGGATTGTCGGCCGAATGGGGCTGTCCGCGGCTGCCATTCAGTTTTCTGATCGGCCCGGATGGGACAGTGCTGTGGGCCGACATGAAATCGACCGTCGCCAGCGTCGTCGAAGCGCAGATGCTCCAGCATCCGCCGCAGTTGGTCGATCCGGATGTGCTGAAGAAGGCGAACGCGGACCTGGACGACGTCGAGAAACTGCTCGCCGACAAGGACCGCGACGGGGCGGTGAAGAAGTTCACCCGCATCGCGGATGAGGCGAGCAAGGACAAGGATTTCGCCAAGCGCGCCGCCGCTACGCGCGAAAAAGTCAATGCCGCCGCCGATGCGATGCTCAAAGAAGTCGATGACATGATCACCGCGAAGCAGTTCGCGCCGGCGGCGTCGCGGCTGCGCGAGATGCTGTCTGTCATGTCCGGCCTGCCGACGGCGTCGCTGGCGCGGACCAAGCTCGCGGAGCTGATGAGCAAGCCGGAGGTGCAGCGCGAGCTGCGGGGGGCGGAAGAGCGCGAGCGCGCGGATGCGGCGATCGCCGAGGCGCGAAAGCT
This sequence comes from Phycisphaerae bacterium, assembly GCA_025936175.1. GTDB lineage: Bacteria > Planctomycetota > Phycisphaerae > Tepidisphaerales > Tepidisphaeraceae > JAICTV01. Next base: position 13,036 of record JAICTV010000151.1, on the reverse strand, counting down.
GCGCGATGCGAATCAGGTAGAGGACGCGTATTTAAAGTTTAAAGCCGTCGCCGAGGATTATCCCGACACGCCCGCAGGCAAGAGCGCGGCGGATGCGGTCAAAGCCTATGAAGCGGATCCGAACTTTCTCAAGCGAATGAAGGACCATATCGCCGCCCCGCGCGCCCGGGCGGCTCTCAATCTCGCGGAGAACTACAAGTCCGCCGGGACGATCGATCAGGCGCGCAAGAAATACGAGGAAGTCGTCCACGATTTCCCCGACACGTCTTTTGCTGAAACGGCGCGACACGAGCTGGACGCGCTGAAATAATCCGCCGCGACCGCACGACCCTGTAGCGGCGACACTTGTCTCCCCCTTAGCGCCGCGCGCCAGAGGAAGAGGGCGACACAAGTGTCGCCCCTACAAGATGGCGTCGCGCGTTGATCCGTTTTGGTCGCTCCCGTAGCATTTCGCGGCTCGTTTTCCGTCGAAAGTTGGACCTTCATGCAATTGCGGACCGGAATCCCCCTGCTCAGCGAACTCGATGCGCACCTCTCCAGCGACGAGTACCGCCGACACGTCGAGTTCAACCGCTCGTTCCAAGAGAAGAACGAGGCGGCGATGAGCCAGTACGGCAAGCTGTGGGCGAAGGACACGTTTCGCCTGTGGAGCCGGCGTTGGGAATACCCGTTCGTCACGCAGCGCGTGATCCAATTCGCAGAGAAGCAGGGCGACGGACCCCTTCGCGTGCTCGATGCCGGCTCGGGCGTGACCTACTTCCCGTACTTCCTCCGCGCCGAAGTCCCGCGCTCGGAGATCACCTGCTTCGACAGCAACAGCACGTACCACCCGATGTTCGCCGCCGTGAATCAGACGATGGTCGAGCAGAAGGTGAAGTTCGTCGAGGGCTGGCTGCAGAAGCTGCCGTTCGAGGACGACAGTTTCGACGCCGTCTGCTGCATCTCGGTGCTCGAGCACACGAGTAACTACGGCGAGATCCTGGATGAATTCGCCCGCGTCCTTCGTCGCGGCGGATTACTCGTGATCACGTTTGATCTCTCGCTCGATGGCAAGTTCGAGCTGGCCAAAGAACACGCCAGCGAGTTGCTCGGCCAGCTCGGGCGCAAGTTCAATCCGGCCGCCGGCATCGATCTGCAGAAAGAGTTGTCGCGGATGGACCAGCCGGAGAAGGAGAAAATCCTGACGACCGATCACATCCGCGAAACGCAGCCGGATCTGCTCCCGTGGAAGCATCCGACGCTCAAGGCGGTACACGATCTGGTCAAAGGCCACGGGTGGACCGGCGGGTTTCGATCCAAGTCTGTATATTGCGTCGACGTGACGGCGAAGTAGCTGCTCGATCGGCCGAGATGATCGCTTCGTGATTGCGCGAAAAGCGGGCGTTCTCCTCGTCGTCTTTCTTGGGTGCGATTCCTGCCGATGACCGCGAACTTCCGCATCGCCGCCGACGTCCCGCCCGCGCCGCAGTCGAGCGGCGTGATGCAACCGCAGTCGCGCGGCGGATTCTTCGACGCCGCCCGCTGGCCGGATCGCAAAGTCTTTCCGCTCCTGATCGTCACGCTGCTCGTTCTTTACGGCCTGCTGCAAAACCCCTATTGGGTTCCCGCGGGGGACTCCGAGCTTTACACCGCCGCCGCGCGGAACATCGCGATCGGACGGGGCTACACCTTCAACGGCCAGAGCGTCGCGATCATCCCGCCCGGCTGGGCCTACATGCTTGCCGCGGTCATGAAGATCACGCCGTACTTTTTGCCGCTCAAGCTCATGGCGATGACGCTGATGATCGCGAGCCTGGCGATGAGCTACCGGATCGTCCGCCGCTTCGTCTCGCCGCCGCGGGCGGCGGCGATCATCCTGCTCACGGCGATCATCTCGCACGTGTATCAAGCGACGTACTGGCTGATCAGCGAGTCGGCCTTCTGCCTGTTCACCAGCGCGTCGCTGCTGGTCGCGATGCAGATCGCCGAGGGACGAAAGCAAGTCTGGCGGGTCGTGCTGTTGCTGCTCCTGTGCGCCGGCGGCGTGAGCGTGCGCTGGGCGGGGGTGCTGAGCGTGCCGCTGATCGTCGCGATCCTGATCAATGGGGAGTGGAAACCGCGCAAGGACTTCAACTGGACGACGGCGTGGCTGGTGATCGCGATGACGATGATCACCTTCTTCGGCCTGCGCTTCGCGCTGCGCGGCACACCCGAGGAGAACGCCGCCGCGCGCGACATGGTCACCGGCACCGGCGAAGACATGGGAAGCTTGCCGGCGCAGGACGTGGGCCCCCCGATCACCGGCGCGGCGAACCAGTCCGCCAAGGCGTATCACCTTTTCCCCACCGGCAGCTATGCCGATCGCTTCCTCAACTTCGGCCGATGGTTCAGCTACCTCTACTGGCAGCCCTTCCGGGCCGCCGGCGCGAGCGCCGCGATCCTCGCCGCCGCTTCGTTGAGCGGGTGGGTTCTGATCTTCGTCCTGTGCGTACTCGTCTTCATCACGGCGCGGCGGAAGCAGTGGCTCTGGCTCGCGGTGCTGATGTACACCGGACTGCTCGCGATCGGCTGGACGAACGTCAACGCGCGCTATTACGTGCCGATCACCTTCCTGATTACGCTCGGCCTGTTTCTCGCGACGGACGAACTGGCGGCGCTGCTGTCGCGTCGGACGGCATGGCGCAAGACGCTGATCGCCGCGTTCGTCCTCTTCGTCGCCAGCGTCGCGGTCTGCAACCTCGCGCTCTACACGGTTGAGATGGTCATCGCACGATCCGAGCGCTTCTACGCGCGCTACGAAGACGGCTTGAACATGCCGCTCATCACCGCGTGTCAGTATCTCGACTCGCTCGGCACGGTAAAAGACGGCCACATCGCGGTGAGCCAGCGCTACACGAACCTCAACAAAGCCAAGGCCAGTCCGTTCGGCCTGCGCGCTTCGGTCCTTTTGACGGGAAAGCAGATCCTCACGCCCAGGTTCACCGACACCAGCTCGCCGCCGAACTCCAACTCCCGTGCCGGAAGATCATTGAAGCGCTGGCTCAAGAGCAAAGAGGTGAAGTGGTACCTGTATCAGCCGGAAATTTCGCCCTGGCGGGTCTGGCACTTCCGCCTCGGGTGGTACGAGAAGTGGCAGACGGGTCAAACCGCCGAGAAGGACACCGCCGGGTGGCAGCTTTACCGCCCGACCAGGGACGGCGAAGACTGGATCCCCGTCCGCCTGAGCAACAAATTCCAGCCCGTCACGCGCGTGCCGGGACTGTGAGGAGGAGCCGAAGGGATGAGTGGGTGAGGGGGTGAGAGTAGAATTGATCCGTGTCGTCCGTGTTTTCACCCCCTCGCCCCTTCAGCCCCTCACCCCCTCACCCGATTCGCATCGTCATTCCCATCGTCGCCGGCATCGGCAACGCGCTGCTCGCGGTGCCGATGGTCCGCCACCTCAAGCGCATCAGGCCGGAGGCGAAGATCACGGTGCTCGCGCGCATCGGGGCGATGGGCGATGTCTTCAAGCGGCTCGACGAAGTGGATGAGGTCATCGTCACCGGCAAGGGCGCCAAAGGCATGGCGCGAATGGTTCTGTCGTCGCGTCGGCTCAAGCCGGATGTGTACCTCGTGCCGTTCCCGTCGAACCGCTGGCAGTACGCGGTGCTCGCGGCGACGAGTGGCGCAAAACGGAAGATCCTGCACTCGTATCCGGTCGGCCGCGCGCGCGCGATGCATTTCATCGGTGATCGAATCGCCGCCGTGCGCGGGATTCACGACGTGCAGCAGAACCTGAACCTGCTGCGCAAGCTCGGGATCAAACCTGATGCGCCCGAGCCGCCCGTTTTTCGCGTCACGGATGATGACCGCGCGGTGGCGGCCACGATGTTGAGCGCCGCGGGGTTGCCGCGCGACGCCAATCCGATCGTCATCCACGCGGGAAGCGCTCGGACGGTGCTCGCGCGGGCGAAGCGCTGGCCCGCGGAGTCATACGCGAAATTGATCGGCGCGAGTGCGCAGGAATTCGGGAATCGAGTGGTGCTGATCGAAGGTCCGGACGAAGCGGGGGTGGCGCGGGAGATTCTGCAAAGCCCGCCCATTGCAATGGGCGGGCTTTCAACGGTCGTCGTGAAGCTTTCGGGTCCGCTGGCGCACGCGGCGGCGCTACTCGAGCGCGCGGACTTGTACGTCGGTTCGGATTCGGGTCTGGCGCATCTCGCGGCTGCGGTCGGGACACGCGCGGTGACAATTTTCGCCCCCGCGGATCCCGATCGCGTGTGCCCCTTTGGGAACCGCGATCTCGTCGTGCAGTCCCCGACACACTGCGCGCCGTGCATGCAGTATCCGTGGAACGCGACCGCGCCCGCCATCCTCTGCCGCGAACCATTCTGCGTCCGTGAGGTCGGCGTCGACGCGGTGATGGAGAAGGTACGACTGGCGCTATCGCCGCTTAAAGTCGCCACGACCATGGCGGCCGCGCCATGACCGACGCCGCGGACACGGTTGTGACGCCGGAGATGAACACGAAGCGCTACGCGCTGCGCCTGATCACCTGGTCGGTCTGCGCGCTCGTCATGGGCTTCGTCGTCTACGCCCTGGTCAAGCAGTTCCGCGCCCTCGACTGGTCGCAGGTCCATTTCGCGACGGCGCCGGCGCTCGCCGCCGTCGCTTGCCTCTTCGCGGTTTCCGCGATGCAGCTGGTCGCGCGCTGGACGCTGCTGATCGCGTACGGCTATCCGCTGGACTGGCGGATCCAACTCCCGGCCGCGTGGGTGCCGCAGCTCGGCAAGTATGTTCCCGGCGGGATCGCCTCCGTCGGCGGGGCGGTGATCCTCCTTCGCAAGCACGGCGTGCCCGCCGCGATTGGGCTAACCGTCTCGCTCCTGCTCGATGCGCTGGCGGTGATGGCCGGATTGATCGTCTCCACGCCGCTGCTGCTGTGGGGTCCGATCCGCGGCCGGCTTCCGATGGCGTGGCTCGCGTGCATCGTGATGACGCTCGCCGGCCTGGTGCTGCTCCATCCGCGCGTGTTCGTCGGTATGCTCAACATCCTCCTCAAGCGGATGAAGCGTCAGCCGATCACGCAAGTGCCGCCGATCGCGCGCTACCTCTGGCCCGTCATCGCGAGCTTCGGCCAGTGGGTCTTCGCCGGTTTTGCGCTCTGGTTCATGACCAGCGCCGTGACGCCGGTCACGATCCAGCTCCTGCCCCTGTTCATCGCGTGTGCGGCGCTGGCGATGACGGTGAGCTACCTGATGCCGTTCGCGCCGGGCGGATTGGGCATTCGCGAAGCGCTCTACCTCATCACGCTCGGCCCGGTGATCGGCGCGAAGGTCGCGATCGTCGTCGTCGCGATGCGGATTGTGCAGACGCTGATCGAGGTGCTGCTCGCGCTCGTCGGCGCCGCGCTGCTGCGCCGCCTTGCGCCGCCCGCCGCGTGAGCACGAGGACCCTGAGGGTGACAGCCACGCTCTTTGGGACCTGGAGGGTGACAGCCACCCTCTTTGTAAGTTCAGATGAATACAGGCCCTGCGTTGACTGGGGGGGGTCATGCTCGCGTGAGCACGAAGATGAACTGATACTGCATGAATGGAATCGCCGAAAGGATTTTGCCGATCGTCCGCGCGATTACCCGCTTGAGGTTCGCATTCTTGAACACCGGCGGGCCCCAGTCGATGCCCGTTTTCTCAACCAAGAAGCCCGCCGTCTCCAACTTGCGCTTCCAGCCCCAGTAATGCGTGCGAAACTCCATCGGCTGCTCGGTCTTCACGTAGAAGTTCGGCACGATGAGCACGAGCCGCGCGCCGGGACGGAGGATGCGCGCGATCTCGCGCAGGCCGCGATCGATGTCCGGGAAATGCTCGAGCGACCCGTTGCAGAAGAGTCGATCGAACGCCGCGTCCGCCAGCGGGAGCGCCGTGCCGTCACCCTGAATCCACGCGATCTGCGGCGAATGTCGCCGCGCGTGCAGAAGTCCCGTGCGGGAGAAATCCAGCCCGACGACCTTCTTCGCGCGGCCGTCGACTTTCGCCAGTCGCGCCGCCCAGCCCGCACCGCAGCCGAGATCGAAGAAATCGCGTCCTTCGATCGGCTGAAGATGCCGCAGCGCGCGCCGGATGCGCTTCTCGTCGGGGCGAGAAGCGTCTTCTTCGTAGTGGTACTGCGAGTCGTAAAACGCGCGCGGCGCGGTAGAGGTCATGACGGCATGTCAGGCGACGTGACTGGCGCGGGGTTGGACGGTCGTGGTGGCGGCGGGGGAGACGGTCATCGGCTCATCCGCTTCGTCGCGCGATTCGACGCCCCACGATTCCTCGAACAGCCGCGCGACCGCGCGGGCCGGTTCGACCGATGCCATCACCGGCTTGGGCGCGCGCTTGCCCGCATACACCTTCCGCCGCGCCAGATAGAGAAGCTCTTCGGTGATCTTGCGATGTCGCCCGAGCATGTCCGCCAGCAGCGCGAGCACGCCCAGCAGGAACGACAGCGTGATCAGCACTCCGCTGATCGGGATCAAATTGGCGAAGGGGAACGTCTTCCCCTTGTACAAATACCAGCAGGTGACGAAGCCGCCCGAAAGAAAACCCGGCACAAAAAGAATCGACGCGATCCCGCCGAAGAATTTCAGCGGCTGGATGTCGCGCATCGCGCGGAGGATGATCGGCAGGGAGTTGGTCGCGTATTTCAGGATCGATGATGCGACGCGGCTCTTGCCGTGCTCGCGCACGCCGCGCACCTTCAGCGGCACCTCCGCCATCCGCAGTCCCTTGCTGAACAGGTCGATGAACGTTTCCTGCGTGTAGGTGAATCGGCCGAAGAGCGTCAGACGATAAGCAGCCTCGCGGTTGAATGCGCGAAAACCGCAGCTCACATCCGTGAAGTTCGTCCCGCCGCAGACCCAGTTGATGATCCGCGTGACGGCGCGATTGCCCCAGAACTTGACGGCCGGCATCGTCGGGTGGAGCGAGGGATCCGCGAAGCGCGAGCAGGTCACGAAGTCGGCGTCGCCGTCGAGGATCGGCTGGACCAGCCGCGCAATATCGGCCGGATCGAACTGCCCGTCGCCGTCGATGTTGACGATGATGTCCGCGCCGCGGCGCATCGCCCGCTCGAGGCCGGTGCCAAAAACCTTGCCCAGGCCGGGGCGGCCATGGATGTTCACGACCAAGGCTCCCGCCTCGTGGGCGCGTTCGGCGGTGGCGTCGGTCGAGCCGTCATTGCAGACGATTGTCTCGACCTCGCTGATGCCGGGGATCCTGCGGGGCACGCCGCCAACGACCTGCGCGATCGTGTTTTCCTCGTTCTGCGCCGGGATCGTGACGACAAGCTTCATAACGAGACAATGGCTCCGCCCGACTCCCTAGCGCCCCAAACTACCAAAAACGCGGGAAGATAACCGCCTGGGCAATCGGTAACAAGGACGCCGTCAGGGGAGAGGACGTTTCAACGTGCCGCACGCCCACGAGGCTCGCGACGCGAAGGATATCGGAAAAATGACGGCGCGGAAGGCGGGAAAGCGAGCTGACGCCGCGAAAGTGTGTTTCAGTCGCGGTCCGATAATCGTCTGCGCGTCACCCCGGCAACGCGCTACAGCAGCAGATCCTGAATGCTCAACTGCACGTCCTGGTCTTCGGTCTGCGCCTTGTTGATCCCGGCGCCGCCGTTGAGGAGGTCGTCGAAACCGTCGCGGGCGTAGAAGGTGTCGTTGCCGTCGGTGCCGTACATCTGGTCGAGTCCGTCGCCGCCGTTGAGCAGGTCGTCGCCCTTCCCGCCGTAAATCGTGTCGTTGCCCAGTTCGCCGTACACCTTGTCGTTGGAGCCTTCGCCGGAGAGGACGTCCGCGCCGTCCCCCCCATAGAGGCGATCGACGCCCGCACCGCCGGTGATGACGTCGTTGCCGGCGTCGCCATAGAGGCGGTCGTTTCCGAGTCCACCGACGATGACGTCGTGGCCGTTGCCGCCGGAGACGCGATCGTCGCCCATGCCGGCGAGGATGAGGTCGTCGCCCGCCGAGCCGCTGAGGGTGTCGTTGCCGTCGCCGCCGGTGATGGTGTCGTTTCCGCCGCCGCCGAGGACGTAGGTGGCGGGGACGCCCGGGCCGATGGTGACGGTGTCGTTCCCTTCGCCGCTGAGGATGTCGAACTGCTTGATCGTGACCGGGTCGATCGACTTCACCGTCCCGTTGACGTTGAGCTGATAGGAGTTGTCGACCTTGTCGATGGTGATGATGTCATCGAAGTCGGTGCCTTCGACCAGCAGATGGTCGGACGATCCGCTCCCGCCGGGGATGTGAACCGTCATCGTGTACTGACCGAGATCACCGTACCTGCCCGCGCCAGAGACCAGCACCGTGAACTGCCCGCCCTGCGTGCTGAACGTGAGCGACTCGCTGAGGCTCCCGCTGACCGACTGCGCGACCACCACGCCGAAGGGATTCACGACCTGCACGCTCGCATCGAGCATCCCGCCGGTCGGCGGGTTGACATGGACGGTGACCGTCCCCGCGCCGGCTGTGAAGTTGAAAGCGTCGATGTCGTTGCTGTGTTCGATCACGCCGCTGGCGGTGGCGTCGCCGAGGTTGTTCGGGCTAAGCGTCCCCGCGCTGAGGCGCGTGTTACCGTGGTCGTCGGAGCGGTAGCCGAAGGCGTTGACCGAGCTGGAAATGATCGCCAGGTCGTCCTGGATGTTGTTGGGGCCCGTGTCGTCGGCGGCGTCGGCCCAGAGGCCGCGCTGCGCGTCGTAGCTGACGCCCATGATCGGGGCGATGAGCGCATTGCCGGGGTCGTATTCCTGATCGAGTGTGCCGTCTTGCTTATAGGTGCTGTGGTGGAGCAGGCCGAAGGTGTGGCCGGCTTCGTGCGCGGACCCTTCGGCGACGAACTGAAGATCGTCCGGCGCTTCTGCGGAAAAGACGAAGCCGACGTTGGGCGCGCCGTTGGAAAATGCGCCGAGCGGTGCCACGCCGCCCGCGGGCGCGCCCAGCCACGTGTCATCGCCACCCACCACGATGCACGAGGTCTGGAGGTTGTTGCGGTTGCCCGGGTCTTCGGTGGTGACGTCGATGTTGAACGGCGAATACTTCTCGGCGACGCGCGCCCAGATGGCGCGGATGTTCGACAGCTCCTGCGTCGAGAAATCATTGGGATTGCTGTCGTCGTCGTAGGCGGGGGTCGCGGGGACCGGCAGGCCGAGCCAGTCGGCAATGGGGGCGGCGCCGTCGAAATCGAGGAAGAGCTTCGCGTGCGCGCCGGGGAGGCTGTGCAGCAGCGGAAGCGCGGTCAGCGCGGCGAACTGAAGCCGCCGCTCGCACTCTTCCATCGTCACGGCCACGAGCGAAGCCGCGGCAAATTGCGAGCGCGAAACCGCGGCACAAGCCGCCCGGAGCGGCAAGAGCCGCCGACCCAAAGACTTCTTCACTTCCGTCACCTTTGAGGCAAAAACAGTAGCCCTGTCACATGTGCGCGGGAACGTGGCCCCCGCTGGCGGCGCATGATAGCGGTTGCCGGCAGTAACCCCAAGAAATTCGCCGCTGCAAAACTTACATGAGGACTGTCTCGACGTTGAGCAGGACGTCGAAGGGATCGGGCTCGGCGCGGTCGCTGTCGGGCCCGCCGTCGGAGGTGTCGGTTCCGCTGCCGCCAACCAGGTAGTCGTTCCCTCGCCCGCCAAAGAGCAGATCATTGCCCGCGTCGCCATAAAGCCGGTCGCCGCCGGAACCTGCGTCGAGGAAGTCGTTCCCGCCGCCACCGGAAAGCCGATCCGATCCGCCGCCGGAGCTCAGACGGTCGCGGCCGGGGCCGCCTAGCAGCGTGTCATCGCTGTCAGAACCGATCAAAGTGTCATTTCCATCGCCGCCGCTGAGGACCGAACCTGCCATGCCGACGCCGAGCACGAGCGAGTCGTCGCCCGCGCCGCCGTTGATCACGATCCCGCTAACGCCATTGGCGGAAAAGATCTGAGTGAAGTCGTCCCGCGTGAGGGCAATGGAGGAGCCGTTCGTCGTCGCATAAATCCGATCGTTGCCGCTGGTGCCGTTCGTGGTCAGCACGCCGTTCTTGATCGAGGCGAACTTGTCGGCGGCGGCAGGGGCGGTGAGGGTGAGCTTGTCCGGGAGGTACGCGTAGCGCACGTGCCCGTCGCGGTCGGCGGTCTGCGCGTAGACGTAATAGCCGCCGGGCGAGGCTTCGACGGTCGACCCGCTCAGCCGCGCGCCGGCGTTGGCGTTCGCGCCGTAGTTATGGCGGGCGATCCGCGAAACGGTGTTGTCATTGAAGGGGTTCTGGTCCTTGTCGAGGAAGATCGAGACGGTCGAGGCGCTGTCAAAATCGCCGAAGCGGAAGCGCACGCGGATCGTCTTGCCCGCGACGACGGAAGTGTCGCGATCGACCAGCGCGAGCTCGCGGATGTTCGACCACTGCGTCCCCTTTTCCTTCACGCCCGTGCGCGACGCGGTTCCTCCGAAATCTTTCGAGAGACCGTCCGCGGGGCGTGCGCCTCCCGCGATTCGGCTGAAGACGAACCCCGTCTGATCGCGCGCGGGTGCATCGGGAGTGCCCTTAAACCAGGACGATTTCGCGGGCGAAACGATCGGCGCCGCCGGATCGATCGTCGCGATGTAGTACGCGGCGACGCCGACGTGCGGGTCGCCGTCGTTCTCCCTGCCCACCGTGTTGTTCAGGTCCGAGTTGTGCGCACCGCTGACGGGCTGACCGTCGAACGTGAGCGGATTCGCGTCCGCCCGCCAATAGTTGTCGGCGAAGACGACGTTCTCCGGCACGACGATCGGCCCGTCGCCCAGGTCGATCCCGCCGAGGTCAAAATCCACCGGCACCGGATCAAGGTACGTCACCTGATCGACCCATACGCCGCGCTTTCCGAAGGCCTGCGCGAGGTTCGACATGACCGACGCGCCGCGGCTCGGCCCGGCGAGAGAGATCTCCTGTTCCACCAGCGCGTGCCCGCCGAGGGCCGCCTGCGGCGTGAGCGAGAAGTTGGCAATGGCGGCAGCGATGACCGGCGTCGGAGTGATCTTCTGATCAGACCAATCGACCCTGACGATGATTTCGCCGCTCGCGGGACTCGCGGGCGAATCGGGGTCGCGGGTGAAATCGCTAACGACGACTTCGCCGTTCTTGTCGGCGACGGTCATGACATATTGCGTCGCGCTGCCGGCGCGGCGGGCAATGAGATCCGCGACAGCGGCGACGTCGCCGCCCGCGCTTCCACCTTGACCGTGCGTGACAAACGTGACGCCGCTCAGCAGCCGGCGTGACTCGAGCGATTCGCAATGCATGTGAGTGAAAGGGCAAAGACGGTGCTATAGAAGCGGAGTCAGCCGCGGACCGGATGCAAAAAAGAGCGACCTGCCGCCGGAGGGCAGGCGGCAGGTCGCGCGAGGGGAGCTAACGAAGCGAGCACTAGCTTATCACTAGTTTTTGCGGAGGCCAGCAAAAGCCGCAAAATTTCGCCAACTTTGCCAGCTTCGCCAACTTAAGATTCTTTCATCTACAATTCGACACGCTTAAACGCGGGTCGCTGCGACAAGGCGACCACCCCACCCCACCAGCGCATCACCTGCACCGACGCGTACGCCAGCGGCAGCAACCCAATCAGGATCGCCGCGGGAAGCCAGCCGACGTAGCCGGCGACGAACAGCGCGTCGTAGAGGATCAGCCAGAGCAGCCCGTAGAGCATCAATCGCTGCCCCGCCTCCCGCGGCGTGGCACTGCGACGGCGGATGAACCACGCGAGCAGGACGAACACGATCGCAGCGGCGGCGGGGGCGATCAACGCCGGCGTGATCCACAGCGCTTGCGCCAGCGTCGTCTCCGGTCCCATCCGCGTCGCCCGCCGCCACGCGATCAGCGCGATCAGCAACGCGTCGATCACCGCAAGGGCGCCCGGCACCAGCCACCAGTGAATCGGCGTCAGCGCCGGGCGTTTCTCCTCCCATCGATAGGCCACCAGCGAAAGCAACGTCACGTGATTGAGCAGGAGCAGCGGCTGCCAGACCAGCGGCATCTGCGGCGCGGGGACCACCGCGTGAAAGAAGCGGATCAGGCCGAGGCTGAGCAAGCCGACGGCGACGAGATACTTCGCCGCGTAGTCGTAGAAGACGATCAGCGCCGCCGTGAACAGCAGCAGCACCATCGAGATCCAGCCCTGCGCCGAGAGCTGCACGTACAGCGCATCGGCGACGATGGCCATCGCGATCAGAAACGCGCACACGATGTGCGCCGTCGCCACGCCGATGCGACCGCTGGGCAGCGGCCGATTCGGCGAGATCGATTCATCCCGTCGGCGGTCGATGATGTCATTGAGGCTCATGCCGAAGCCGTACAGACCGGTGGACATGAAGATGATCGCAAAGCATTCCCGCGCCGAGACGTGCGCGATGACCGGATTGCCGGTGCGGCGGTAGGTCCAGAGGAACAGCGTGCAGAGGGAATTGGAAATCGCGGTAAACACAAGCGCAATGCGGGTGAGCTGGAGGAACGGGAACACGCGCCTGGAAATCAGACCGGCCATTGCGAATGGGAAAGCGTATAGTGGCCACAAGCATGCGACCAGTCGGAGTGGCGATTATCGGCGCCGGCGCGATCGCGCTGGCGAATCATCTGCCGGGACTGCGCTTGTGCGGCGAAGACCGCGCGCGCGTCGTGGCGCTGTGCGACACCGATCGCGCGACGCTCGATCGCGCGGCGGCGCAGACGGGGATCACCAACCTCAGCACAGACTTCCGCCAGACCATGGCCGACGACCGCGTCGATGCCGTCATCGTGGCGACTCCCAACTTCACGCACCGCGAGATCGTCCTTGCCGCCGTCGCGGCGAAGAAGCACGTGATGTGCGAGAAGCCGCTCGCCTTGAACTACCAAGGCGCATTGGAAATGTACCGCGCCGCCGAAGCCGCGGGCGTGCGGCACATGACCGCCTTCACCTATCGCTTCGTCCCGGCGATGCGCTACATGAAGCACCTGGTCGACGCCGGCTTCATCGGACGCGCGTATCACTTTCGCGCGCAGCGATTTCAAGATTGGGACGAGCGATACCTGGGCTGGCGGCAGGTGAAGAAGCT
>JAICTV010000052.1 GCA_025936175.1 Phycisphaerae bacterium | reverse complement strand
ACTGCTCATCCGTGAGCTGATGTCGATGCATCGCCAACCTCCTGTTGACGACCTGGTTATACTCTCATTTGAGAGTTTTCAGACAGAGCCTAGTTTTGAAACTAGCTGCGTCCCCGTTTTCATCGATCTCCCCGTTTTCATCGATCGCCTTCGTGACTATTGCTCGTAGGGCACCTGGCGGATGTTCCACTGATTTTGCTGGATCGGCGGAAGCTTGAAGTCATCTTCCGTCAAGCCCTTGTTCACCTGAATGTCCTTCAGCTCCGTGGTGATCGTCGTCGTGCCGTTGGGGTCCTGCGTGACGATCTTCACCGGCATCTGCGACGCGGGATCGACCCAGAAATCGATCGTCGAAAACTTCGATTCGAACTGCGTGCCCGGCTTGGGCTTGAGCTGGACGTGAATGGAATCGGCGGCGGGATCGTCCTTGCCGGGCGGGAGCTTGGTGACTTCGAACATCTTGTGCACGTCCGCCTTGTCCTGCCCCAGCGGCAACGGGAAGGGGCCCTCGCCGAGTTTGAGAAGGTTCATTTTCTGTCCCGGGCGCAGGACCTGCCGCGTGACTTCGATGCTGCGCGCGTAATCGCGATCGATCAGCGATCCGTTGGCGAGAAGGTACTCAAGCCGATCTGCCGACGGCGGCTGATCGTTGATCTCCTTGCGGTTGAAGACGACGTGCAGACGCGCGTCGTCGTTGGGCAGACGCTGCATCCGGATCGTGCCGGTGAGCTTTGTGTCATTGCCGCTGGCGGCGTCGGCGTCGGTCTTGATGACCTTGGCCGAGAAGTCCCTGAGGTTCTTCCCGCGCGCATCGAGCGCGTCGAGGACCGCATCGATCTCCGAATTCTGCGAGAGAGACGTCGGGGACGTGCTCGGCGCGCTGGCCGGCGGTTCCGCATGCGCGCACCCGACCGCCAATGCGATCACGATGATCGAGTGCATCAGACTGTGGCACGGGCTGTTAGCGCGTGCGCGCGACCCGCACGGGTTAAAAACCCGCGCCAGGACATGACCTTCTTTTCGAACACACTTTCGCATTAGCATTCCTTGCCCGTTAAGACACGCACCCGCACAGCAACGTGAGCAGCTCGCCCAGGTCGTTCACCGTTCGCCAGGGTTCTTCGGCGAAATCCCGCGGCTGACGGTGGCTGATCCAGACGGTTTTGATGCCAGCAGCCCGGCCGGCGCGGACGTCGAACACCGCGTCGCCGATCATCCATGCCTCATCGTGCGACACGCCCAGGCGTTTGCAAGCGGTGTACAGCGGCTGCGGGTGGGGCTTGAATTGCCCGTCCTCGCGCGAGATGACGACGTCGAATTGCAGGTCGTGCCGCGCGAGAACCGTCTGCACGTTGACCAGCCGATTGCGCGTGATCAGCGCGCTCTTGAGCCGATGCGATCGTACCCACTCCAGCAGCCGATCGCACCCGCTGTTGAGCGACGACTGCGACGCCGCGCGCTCTTCGTGACGGTGGAGGATTACTTCGGCCGCCGCGCGCTCCCGCGGCGTCATCTTCGCAAGCGTCTCGAGTATGGGCTGCTTCTCCGGGACGCCGATGTCGCGGCGGATGGCGTCGAAGTCGAAGATCGGCACCGTGAGCGTGCCGTCCATGTCGAACAGCAGGGCCCCGGGACGTTTGATCGCTTGGCGCTGCGGCGGCTGGTCCATCGTGGCCATTCCCTCAACTTGATCTCTCACCTGGTGCCGGGATAATCGGCCATGACGAGCACGATGTCCGTCCCGATCGTTTCCATCTTCGAATCCGGCGACTACGAGCAACACGTCGATATAGCCGCACAGACGCTTCGCGACGGGGGCGTGGTCGTGTTGCCGACGGAGACGGTCTACGGCGCCGCCGCCGTCCTGGGCAATGATAAGGGGACGGGCAAACTGAAAGCGATCCGCGGCGGGGGTGAAAGTGCGGCCGGCGGCGACGGCGGAAAACCGTTCACGATTCACCTCGCCCGCCGCGAGCAGGCGATGCGCTATATCGGCAAGACGAGCGAGATCGGCAACCGGCTGATGAAGAAGCTGTGGCCGGGGCCGGTCTCGCTGATCTTCGACGTCCCGCCGCAGCGCCGCGCAGAGGTGGCCAAGGAGATCGGCGTCCCCGAAGGAGAGATCTTCTCCCCCGACGGCGCCATCACGCTGCGCTGTCCGGATCATATCGTGGCGACGGACGTGATCGATCGCGTCGATAAGCCGGTGGTCGTGACGGTCGCCGGCGCCTCGCCACAGGGACCCGCGGAGGCGATCGCCAGCGAGCTGGCGGGCAAGGCCGATCTCGTCTTCGACGCGGGGCCGACGCGGTATTCCAAGCCTTCGACCATCCTGAAGGTGAAGCAGGACGGCTACGACATCGTTCGCGCGGGCGTGTACGATGAGCGGATCATCGAACGTCTGCTGCGAACCACGATCCTGTTCGTCTGCAGCGGCAACACCTGCCGCTCGCCGATGGCGGAATCCATCGCGCGCGTCGCGCTGGCCAGGAAGATGAAGGTCTCGCCGGACGATCTGGAGAAGAAGGGGATCACGATCATCTCCGCCGGCAGCTTTGCGATGCCCGGCTCGCGGGCGACGCCGCAGGCGGTGGAAGCGGTCAAGTCGCTCGGCGCGGACCTCACCAGGCACCGCTCGCGCCCGCTGACGGTGGAGCTGATCCACCAGGCGGATTACATCTTCACCATGAGCCGCAATCACGCCGCCGCCGTGGTCGCGCTGGTTCCGTCGGCGGTTGATAAAACGACGACGTTGGATCCGGGCGGGGACATCGACGACCCGATCGGCGGGGACCTCACGCTCTACCAGCAGCTCGTCGGCCAGATCCAGCAGCTTGTTGAAAAACGCCTTGACGAAACGGTCGCGACGTGACCGATTAAAGCCCCGGAAGGATTGATTCGCGATGAAGATAGCGGTCGCCTGCGATCACCGCGGGTACGAAGCCAAGCGCCGCCTGCTGCCGGTCCTCAAATCCGCGGAGCACCACATTCATGACTTCGGCTGCGATTCGCCGGCGGCATGCGACTATCCCGATTTCGCCGTCCCGGCCTGCCGATCGATCGTCAAAGGCGAGAACGAGATCGGCATCCTGCTCGACGGCACGGGCATCGGCATGTCGGTTGCCGCCAACAAAGTGCGCGGCGTGCGCGCGGCGCTGGTTCACGATGAAGTCACCGCCCGCACCGCGCGCGAGAAGAACCACTGCAACGTCCTGTGCCTGGGCACCGATCTGCTGAGCGAAGAGCAGGTCCGCCAGATCGTCGAGATTTTCCTGATTACGCCCTGGACCGACGGACGGCATACCGCGCGGGTCAAAAAGGTGATGGAAATCGAGAAGGACTGACCGGCGGGCGCGCGTCGCCGCGACGTCGCATTTACGCGTCGCCTTTTTCCTTGTCGCGGATCTGTTTTTGCGCCCGACGTTTGGCTTCGAGCAGGCTGGAGGTGTGGCCGGTGGACCCGGCGTCGGTGACGCCCTTGGGCTTGGGTTCTTTCGGCGCGGGGGGCACGGGTTTGTCGCTCGCTCCCCCGACGAGCTTCGAGATGTCGCCTTCGACGCCTTTGGCCTGAAACTTTGCCGAAGGATCGGGGCGTGCCGGCGGGGCGGTGGTCGCTGGCGCGCCCGGTGCGCCGGCTTCCTGCGCGGGTTTGAACTTCTGCTCGGCGACGTCGTCGCGCACTCGGCGCAACGCATCCAGCGTCGCCGCGCCTTCGACCTTGCGCGTCGTCGTGTGCGTCTGCACCCAGGCTCCGGTCGCGGCGGCCATCTTCTTCATCGACGCCCAGTCCCACGCGATGCGCCGCGTCGCCACGTCCACGATGATCAGGCCGAGCAGGAAGGGGAGCAGGATGTCCCAGATCGGCAGCGGCGACGCGGTGATCTTGAGGCCTTCGCGCGTGAACAGGTCCGCCGGGTTGATGCGGAACGGCTCGAAGACGCGCCCGCCGGTGCGGTTGGCGATGTCGCGGAGCAGGCCTTCGTTGGAGTGCAGGTCGCGAAGTTCCGGCGAGGAGTTGATCGACATGCCGCTGGGGATCGTCCCGCGTTCGCCGCCGGGGCCGGAGTAGTTGATGATCGTGACGTACGTACCGGCCTGCTTGGAATCGAAATCGCCGGTGTACGTCCCGGGGCCGGTCTGGCTCAGGCGCACTTCGCGCGGCTTGAGGTCCGGGCCGATCACCGTCGCGCGCATGTTGAGGAAGTTGAGGAAGCCGGCGTCCTTCTTCAGCGCCTCGACGGTGATCTTCCCGGCCTGGCCGTCCTGGACGGTCTGCACTTCGAAGTCGGTCGACATCGGCGGGCGCTGCACGCCGCGCACGACTTGAGCCCAGAACTTGCTGAAGATCGGCGAGCCGACCCACTCGGCGGCCCACTTGGTGTTCGCATCGCCCGTGAACGCGGCGGCCTTGCCGAGACCCGTCTGCCAGTGCGCCAGGATCGGATCGTTCGCCGCGCCAGCATAAAGTGGGATCTCGATCTGCGGATTGCTCTTTCGGCTGGTGAGGATCATCCCGCGCAGCGGCGGAAGTTGGACGCCTTCCATTCCCTTCATCAGATCGCTCGTGCCGGTGTTCTGCTTGAGCGGGATGCCTTCCTTGGGCTCGTGAATGAGACTTCGGCGGACGACGGTCGCTTCCTTGATGAAGATCTGCGGAAGCTGATTGGGGTTGGCGTTGATCGGGCCGTAGGCGCGGCCGCCGGTCAACTTCGCCATGTCCTTCATCTGCGGCGGCAGGCCGTCGGGATCGCCGCTGTGCGGATAGACGGCGACGGTGGAGATGCTGATTTTGTTGCGGCGGTAGGCGTCGATCAGAGCTTGCTTCGGCGCGGCGGGATCGCCGTCGGAGATGACGATGACGTGTTTCTGCCGGGCGTCGGAGCGAATCAGTCCGCCGACGCCGTTGCGCCCGTTGAGAGCGAGATCGAGCGTGTCGTCGAAGCTCGGCATGTCGCCGAGCTGCATGCGCTTGATGGCGGCGACGACGCGCGAGCCGTCGGCTTTGACCTGGAGCGGAAAATCCCAGTTCGATCCGCCTCCGCCGGGGCCGTTCCACGCGTAGCTGATCACGCCGATCTCGTCTCGCTCGCTCAAAGTTTCCAGCGCCTTGATCGCGCACTGCTCGCCCCAGTAGTTGCCGTCGGGCATCTCGCAGGAGTGCATGACGAGCACGAGCGCGCCCTTGGGGAGTTGGCGCTGCGCGGGGATGTCCATGTTGACCGGCAGGATTTCTTCAAGCTTGCTTCCCTGCCAGCCGCCCGCGCCGAAGGTGTCAGGGCCGCCGATCATCACCAGCCCGCCGCCGAGGTCGTGCACGTACGTCGCGAGCATCTTCTGCTGATCGTCGGTGAGACCCTCCGCGCCGCGCGGGACGTTGGCGAGGATGACGGCGTCGTAGTTCTGGAGATCGACCAGCGTGTTGGGGAAGGAATCGACGGTGATGTGCTCGACGTTGATGCCTTCGCCGGTCAGCGCCTGCGCGAGGAGGTCGCCGCGCCTTTCATCGACGTTGTCGACGTAGAGGACGCGACCTTTGCCTTTGACGAAAGTGAAGCCCTCCGCGACGTTGTTCGCCAGGAGCGTGTCGCCTTTTCCTACCGCGCCCGGAGCGGCCGGCGCGGCGCCGGGTGCGCCGGGCTGCGTCGTCGCGCTGGCGGTGGCGCCTTCGGGCTCGAAGATCGCTTTGAACTCGTGGATGGTGGACGTCCCGGGCATCGCGGGCACGCGCACACGCTCGGTGTTGGGACCGGGCTTGAGCTTGATGATGCGCGTCGATTGGAGCCCGTCCGTGTACGGGTCCATGTCCATCGGCTGGCCGCTGTGCAGGACAGTCAATCGGCCGACGACGTCGCCGGGGTTGGTCGAGCGGAGCACGACGTCGATGGTGAACGGCTCGTTCTCGCGCTTCATCGGCGGGGCGTTGAGGCGCTCGACGACGACCTCGTTCTCGATGTTGTAGTTGAGCGGCGCGACGTCCACCTGCACGCCGGCGGCGTTGGCGGCGTTGATGGCGGCGTCGGTGTCGCCCAGCGTCGCGTTGCCGTCGCTCACCAGCAGCATCCGGTGCATCGCGTCCTTGCTCATCGTCGCCAGGCCGATCTGGATCGCCTCGGCAATGTTGGTGCCGGAGCCGATCTCGCGGATCGGCCGGGCATCGAGCGACGGATGGATGTTCGGCATCGCCTCGATCACCGCGTGATCGTGGAAGCCGATCAGGCCCATGCGATCGGTCGCGGGCTTGCCGTTCTTGGTGTCGGCGAGGCTGCGGAACCATTCGTCCTCGGCTTCCTGCAGCGTCTTGTACTGCGGCGGGGGATGGACCTGCGACGTGGACTCGCTGACGTCCCGCAGCACCATCACCTCGAGATCGTGATTCGTCCGCTGCCAGCGCGCCCCGCCGATGATCAGCACGAAGATCAGCAGCACGAGCAGGCGGACGGCGATGGCGACCCATTTGCGCGCCGGCCCGAGCCCGTTGAGCGAGTGCATGCCCAGCAGCAGGATCGGGATCGAGCAAGCGGCGAGCAGCAGGATCGCGCGCGGCCAGGTGAGGTATTCCAGGCGGAGGGGGAAGTAGTAGGCGAGGATGGTGGAGGCTGCAATCACCTTAACGACTCTCGCTGGTTGTCATCCCGAGGTACTCCGAGGGATCTCGGACGCCACTGGTCTCCGAGATCCCTCGGAGTACCCCGGGATGACAATTGCCGGATACCGCTCGCACAATCACCCCTAGAACTCAAACACCTGCAACCGGTTATTCCCCGCGTCAACCGCGACGATGCGATCGTGCTTGTCGACGGCGACGCCCCACGGATAGGCGAGCTGGCCCGGCTCGTGTCCGCCGGTGCCCCAGGCCTTGAGACCCTTGCCGGTTTTCTTGTCGATCATCTGCACGCGGTTGTTGCCGAACTCGCAGACGATGAGATGGCCTTCGCGGTCTTCGTCGAGACCGTAGGGATAGCGGAACTGGCCGAGCTTCGAGCCGACGCCGCCCATGACGCGGACGAACGCGCCGTCGGTCTTGAAGACCTCCAGGCGATGATTGCACGAATCGGTGACGTAGACGTCGTCGCCGTCGATCAGGATCGACTGTGGGCGGATGAACTGGCCGGGATCGGAGCCGAATGACCCGAAGGCGTAGAGAAATTGTCCTTCGGGCGTGAACACCTGGATGCGATCGTTGTCGCCATACTCGCCGACGAAAACGTTGCCTTTGGAATCGAACGCGATGTCGGTCGGGTAGATGAATTGCCCGGGATCGTGGCCGGCGCTTCCCCACTTGCGGAGGAGTTTTCCGTCCGGCGTGTAGACCATGACGCGCTGGTAGTGCGTGTCGGGGACGTAGACGTTTCCGTCGGGGCCGATCGACACGCCGACTGGCTTGCCGATGCGCCACTCGGGCATGCGCCAGTCGTTGATGAACTTTCCGTTGTGATCGAGGTGCTGGACCCGCGCCATGCGATCGATGACGAAGAAGGTATCGTCCTGCTGCTTGTAGGCGATCGCGCGCGGGTAGACGACTTGCTCCGGGCCGGTGCCGGTGTCGAGCCACATCGCTTCGGGTTTGGTTTTATCGCAACCGGTGAAGGAGAAAAGGAAAAAGGAAAAAAGGAAAAACGCCGCGATCGAGAACCTTTTTCCTTTTTCGTTTTTCCTTTTCCCTTGATACGCCCAGACGAGCATCGCCACGAACGCCCCGAGGACCCCCACGATCGACATGAGCAGCAACGATGCTTCGATCATCGCGTCGTAGCGGAGCATGTGGACCCACGTCATCAACATCGGAGTGAGCATCGGCGGACGCTGGGGAGACATGAGAACGGTCGCCGGCACCTCCGTGAGCGACAACGCCATCACCAACACCCCCGCGGCCAGCAGCAGGGGCCAGCTCAGCGGCCAGAGCACCTTGACGGCCGAGCGGACGGGCCCGGCGCCGTCGACCGCCGCCAGGTCTCGCATCGGCCGCCATCGCGGCGACCACGTCGCCCGCCCGGCCAAGAGCGCCACCCATCCGAACCGCGCGACGTAGGCGATCACCATGATCGGCGCCGCGTTGTAAACCCAGTGCAATCCGGGGCGATTGTATAAGCGGATTTGCGCTATAGCTATCAATTGCCCGCCGAGCAGGAATGTGACCAGCGCCACCGCCAGCGGCCACCGCGTTCGCGCGACGGCGGACCACAGTGCCAGCGCCAACGCGACCATTCCCGCGAGCGTCGCGATGAGCAGCGAGCCGAGCACCTGCGGGCTGAACTCCACGTAAACATCGCGCGGCGAGCGGTGCACTTTGAGCGAGAGGATCAGCGACATCGTCGGCACGACCACCGCAATCACAATCGACGCGACGGCGAGCAGTGTGACCAGAGGCCCCGCGTCGAGTGAGCGGGGCCAAGCGCCGAAGTCGATCTCCTCGGTCGCGCTCACGCGCGTCGCCGTCCACAGCACACCGCCCGACAGCAGCGCGATCACGAGCAACAGCGGCATCGAGACCGCCAATGCGTTGGCGGCGCGCTGGGACTGATCGCTCGGGCCGATCACTTCGGCCTGGCCGTTGGTCATCGGCGCGGTGATGGGATTATCCGGCGAAGAGAAGGCGCCGGTCTCGAAGACCATTCGCACTTCGGTGGCGACGACGCTCACGCCGGTCGGCTCATAGACGGCGAACTCCTGAACGGCGAGGACGCCTGCGATCGCGGTGGCGGCGAGGATGGGGGCGAGCAGCTCGCGCAGCGTCACGCGCCAAAGCACGCCGTCGAGCAACGCCTGGAGCTGCACGTTCGTGTCCAGCCGGCGGAGGGTGATGCCGACGGCGGCGGCGGGGATGGGCCAGAGCCATGTCGCCAGCGACCAGGCGCAGCGCGACACGTCGCCCGCGCCGGCGGGCTCGAAGTGGATGTCGAGAAGTCGGAAGAATTGCGACCAGCCGTACGCGTAGGCGAGCGACGGCAGCAGGAGCGTCACCGGCAACAGCATCCACATGATCTTCGCGATCACGCCGCGCCCGCGCCCCAGGACCAGGCCCACGGGAAGACCGAGCAGCGTCGCGCCGATCGCGGCGCCGCCGTTGTAGAGCAGCGTGCGACCGAGGAGTTTCAATCGGAAGAAATCAGGCCACGCGTCGGCGATCAGCGTGGGTCGCGCAACGAGTTGGAACGCGAGCCACGCGAGCGGAAGGCCGCTGCAGACGCCGACGATGAGCCAAACCGGAAACCCGAGCCGCCAGGGACGCCACGAGCGCCAAGGAGACACTTCTTCCTCTTGGCGTTCTTGGCGTTCTTGGCGGCTCACTCGTCTTGATCAAACAACTGGAAAAGCTATTGATTCGCCGCGTCCTTCTGCCAGGCGGAGAAGTATTCCTTGACGGCTTCCTGCGCCGGACGGCTGATGCGTTCCTGCTCGACCTCGTCGGTCTGCTCCTGCTCAGGGGGCGGCGCGACGGATGATGCGCCGACCTTGCTCTCGCCCTTGATCGTCTTGGCCTTGATCAATGTGCTGGCGAGGATCTTTCCGCCTTCAATGTCTTCGGATTTGGAGATCTCTTCTTTCGTCGAGTAGGGGGCCTGTTCCTTGAAGGTGCGATCGCCCGCGCCGATGCCGCCGCCGGCCATGCCGTTGTTGGGGCCGCGGAACTTGCGGTTGTTATTGTTGTTCCACTGGCCGTTGTTGCCCTGCCACTGGCCGTTGCCGTTGGCTTGTTGTCCGCCGTTGTTGTTCCCGCCGTTCATGGCGTTGGCGGCGTCTTGCGCGGCAGCAGCGGCGGCGGCTTGAGCTGCGGCGACCTGCTGGGCATCCGCCTTCATCGCCTGCATCGCCTGGAGCTGTTGGTTCATCTGCCTCTTGCCATCCGCCATCTGCTGTGACGCCTGCTTGGCGCCCTGCTGGCCCGATCCGCCCTGCTGCCCTTGCTTCATCGCCTGCGCCATCTGCTGCGCCGCCTGCGCCATCTGCTGCGCCTGTTGCTGCGTGTTCATCTGCGCCTGCATCTGCTTCATCATCTGCTGCATCTGTTGTTGCTGCTGCTGATTGGGCCCCTGGCCATTGTTCATCTGCTTCATCATGTCCTTGGCCATCTGCTGAAGCTGCTGCTGGGCTTTCTTGTCACCCTGCGCGGCCTGCTGCATGAGCTCCTGCGCCTTCTGCGCCTGCGGCTGATTCATGCCAAGCTGCTGGAGCTGCTGCTGCATCTGCTGCTGGGCCTGCGGATTGTTCTGCGCCATCTGCTGGAGCTGCTGGGCCATCTGCTGCATCTGCTGCGTGGCTTTCTTTTTCTCCTCGTCGCTCATCTTGTCGAACTTGTCGACGGCTTTTTCCAGCTCATCGACGGCATCGGAGAAGTCGCCCTTGGCGATCTTGCGCTGGGCATCGGCGACGGGACCTTTCTCGTCGGTTGCGGGCTGGAGCGACTTGAACGCCTTGGCGTCGTTCTCCGCGTCGGCGACGTTCTGGTTGTCGGCGATCTTCTGCTTGATCGCCTGATCCAGATCCGCCAGCGCGCGGGCGGCGGAGCGCTTGGCCTTCTCCGGATCCGGGATGTTGCCGTGCAGCACCGCCTCGAGGTCTTTCTTCGCCTGCTTGATGGTTTCCTCGTCCGCGACGCCCTTGGCCTGCGTCTGCACGACCACCTGCAATGCCTTCTCGACCTGCTTCTTGGCTTCGTCAATCTTTTTGGTTTGCTCGGCCACGGCGAAGCGCCTGGCTTCCTTGCCGAAGAGGTCCATCTTCGGGAGGAAGAGCAGCGTGCCGACGACCAGGCTGGCGATGCACGCCGCGCCGACCGCGCCCTGCGGGATCTGCAACGGGAAGCGGCGGTGGAGGCTCACGTTGTCGGCGGTGCGCTCGGCGTCGAGCACGGCGGCCTGCGCGAACGGATCGTTCAGCGGCCGCGCGTAGAGCGCTGTACTGAATTTCTCTTTCAGCCCAAGCGTCTTGTCGATCGCCAGCGCCGCGTCCTGCTTCGTCGGCCGGCGGACAATCGCATAGACGATCGAGAACACGCCGCCTGCGATCATGCCTCCATAGAGCCACCACTTCGGGTGCGGCGGGTGAACGGCGGTCATACGATCAACCGTTACCGCAATCCACACGAGCGAGAGGTAGATCATGACGGCCCAGACCAGCGCCTGCACGAAGCGCGCGAGTGCGAGCTTGTTCTGCACGACGGCGATGTGTCGATCGAGTCGGCTCATGATGCGCGGCCTCCCTTGCGTCGGGGATTATATCGCCACAGCCCCGGCAAGCGGGACGCGGCGGCAGGGAATTATTCGGCTAAAGCAGTACAATCACTAAACCTATGCCCACGCGGTTGATCGAGCTGGTCGAGCACCTTCCCGCCGCCAGAATCGCCTTGATCGGCGATCTGATGCTGGACCGCTACCTGTACGGCAACGCCGAGCGGCTCAGCAACGATGCGCCCGTGCCGGTCCTCCACTTTCAGCGCGAGGAAAGCCGGCTGGGCGGGGCCGGACGTGTCGCCGCGGACCTGGCGACGCTCGGGGCGAAGGTGGCGATGGTCTCGATCGGCGGCTCCGATCAGACGGGGCAGCAGATCTGCAAGATGCTCTGCGACTGCGGCGTCGACACCACAGGCGTGATCACCACGCCTGATCGGCCCGGCATCGCAAAAGTCCGCATGGTCGGGCTGGCACAGCATCGTCATCCGCAGCATCTGATCCGCCTCGATTACGAAGACCCCGCTCCGATAGACGCGGCGCTGGCGGAAAAAGTTCTGGCGGCGATGGAGAAGGCGCTGGACGGCGCCGCCGCGCTGTGCATCGAGGACTACAACAAAGGCCTTCTGACCGACGAGGTCTGTCGCAAGGTCATCGCGATGGCGCGGCAGCGCAACATCCCGGTGCTGATCGATCCCTATCAGTTGTCCGACTACTCGAAATACGCCGGCGCGACGACGATTACGCCCAATCGCTCGGAAGCGGAGAAGGCATCGAAGCTCCCCTGCGCCAGCGAGCCGCATTTTCAGCCGCTGGCGGAGAAACTGCTGGATCAGCTTCAGCTCGAGTCGGTCGTGCTCACGCTCGACAAGGACGGCGCGTACCTCGCGACGCGCGACGGCGAGCGACGCTGGCTCAAGACCCGGGAGCGAAAGGTCTACGACGTCGCCGGCGCGGGTGACATGCTGCTGTCGATGCTGACCATGGCGCGGGTCGCGGGCGGGGACTGGATCGAATCGGTTGCGCTGGCGAACGTCGCGTCGGGTCTCGAGGTCGAAAAGTACGGCTCCGTTCCCATCACGCCCGTCGAGATCAAGATGGAGCTTCTCACCGAGCAGCACGAGCATCTCGGCAAGCAGCGGACGCTCGAAGAGCTTTTGCCCGAGCTGGCGCGGCATCGCGCCGGCGGGCGGCGCATCGTCTTCACCAACGGCTGCTTCGATCTGATCCACCTCGGCCATGTGAAATATTTTCAGTTCGCCCGCGCGCAAGGTGATTTGCTCGTCGTCGGCGTGAATACCGATCACAGCATCCGTCAGCTCAAGGGTCCCAAGCGGCCGATCGTTAACGAGCACGATCGGATCGAGGTGCTGGAAGAGCTGGAGAGCATCGATTACCTCGTCCGCTTCGACGAGCAGACGCCGCTCAGCCTCATCGAAGCGATCAAGCCGGACGTGCTGGTGAAGGGCGCCGATTACCAGAAGGAGCAAGTGGTGGGGTGGGACATCGTCGAAGCGCGCGGTGGACGGATCGCGCTGGCGCCCCTGATCGACGGGCGCAGTACGACGTCGCTCATTCAAAAAATCATGGAAGCGTACGCGCCGGAGAAAGCGCCGGTCTGATCATTCCAGATCAGGGGTACACGACCTCGAGCGTCTCCGGGTTCCCGCCGCCGGGGCATTGCGGCGTGATGATTGCCATGGCCTTCTGGCCCGCCGAGAGCTTGGTCCAATCCTTGTCGCCCGGGCGCTTCACCTCCAGGCCTTGCTGCTGCACGGTAGCCATGATGGTCGGATCTTTGACGGAGCGATCGCCCGCCATCGCTTCTTCGGCCTTCTTCCTCATCTCAGGCGTATAGCGTTCGAGGTGATTGACGAATTCCTTGCCGTTGCAGCGGTAGACGTTGGCCTTGACGGCTTGCTTGCCGTTGTGGTCGAAGGGCGCGACCTTCCTGGCGTCGTCGGCGAAGTAGGTTTTGCCGTCGTCGTCGCTGAAGTACGCCTTGGCGGCGCCCGCGCTGGCGCCGCGGCCGGGAGCGCTTCCGCCGAAGCTGCTGATGATGATCCAACCCAGGATGATGACGATGAGGCCGACGGTCACGCCGGTGACGAGTTTGGGATTCTCGTTGAGTGTTTCTCGAAGTCCCACGCGCGCTCTCTCCTGTAAGAAGTGCTTTGGCCCGCATTTGAGCGTATCGACGCGCCTTACCCCTGACAAGAAACGGCTCGGCACGCCACTTGCGAGCACCACTTTGGGCGCTGCCTTTGGGGGCGGCGCTGAGTAGATTTGACGCGAATCGACGGCGCATCAACCGTCGCGCATCTCGTGAAAGGAGTTGGACATGTCTCGGATGAGTGATACCAATCAGAGCGGCGGCACCCAGGGTGGCGGCACGTCAGGCGCGGGTGATCTGCGCGAGGCGGCCTCCCAGGTCGGCCAGAACCTTCGCGACCTCGGCGGACAGGTCCGCGACACCGCGACAGAGCAATACCAGCAACTCCGCCAGCAGGCCAACGACTACTACGAGCAGGGCCGCCAGCGCGCCATGGAAATGGAGCAGGGGCTCGAGCAGTACGTGCAGGAGAAGCCCATCCAGTCGCTGCTGATTGCCGCCGGCGTCGGCATGCTGCTGGGCATCCTCTGGAAGCGCTCGTAGTTGATTTGGAGTTTGGATTCTCGGATTTTGGATTTGGGTTGAAGTCCGCAGTCGCGTCGTCGATTCCGCCGCTCAATCCAAAATCCGGAATCCGCAATCCAAAATGAGGCCATGGAAGATCCCACCGCGCCGAGAACGGCGACGAAACCGAACAGCCGGATCGATCCCGATCCCGTGACGGATGATCACAACCCGTCCGAGGCCTTCCATCACGCGCAGATGCGCCTGTCGGAGCTGGCGGAGTACGTCAGCTACTTCATCTCGGCGAAGGTGGACGGCATCAAGCTGACGATGCGCAACGTCGCGATCTTCGCGGCGCTGGGCGTTGTGGGTTTGATCGCGGCGGGCGCGATGGTGGTCAGCTCCGTGGTTCTCGTGTGCTACGGGATCGCGCGCGGTCTGGCCGTGCTGTTCGGCGGTCGCGTCTGGCTCGGTGATCTCGTGACCGGGATCCTGCTGCTCGCTCTGATCGCGGGCGGCGCGTATTTCGGATTGAAGTCGATCGGAAAGAGCTCGCGGGAAAGGACGGCGAAGAAGTATGCCGCACGACAGCAACAGCAACGCGCCAAGTTCGGGCAGGACGTCCGCCAGCGCGCAGGCGACACGCCCAACTGACCCCACCGGCCAGAAGAAGGCCGCGCAGATCGGCGAAAGCGCCTACCTCACCCGCCAGGCGGCGGATGCCAAGCGCGCCATCTCCCGGGTCGTGGATGACCTGAAACACGAGCTGAGCACCTCCGTCGACCCGCGGGCCTGGATGCAGGTGCATCCGTGGACGACGATGGGCGCCGCGGCCGTCACCGGTTTCTTTGCCGCGGCTGTCGCGATTCCTTCGAAGGAGCAGCAGGCGCTCAAGCGACTGGCCGAGATCGAGAAGGCACTCATGCCGCGCCATCCGGCAACCGGCGATGCGGAGGACGGCGACGTCAACGGCAACAGCGTCCGAAAGGCCGGGCAGGGCGGTTCATTCCTCGCCGGACTGGCCAGTCAGCTGTTGCACGCCGTGCAGCCGGTGTTGATGAGTGCGATCACGGCAGGTGTGACGGCCAAGGCGGCAGAGCCCGAGAATCCGCAACCTTCGCCCGCGCCGGGAGATGATTATCAGCCCCAGCCGCAGTCGCCGGCGCCGACGGGGACCGATCCGGGGATCTGATCGCAGGATCCTGGCGGCGGAAAGCGCCTCAAAGGTCCACCATTCTCGCCGTTAGAGCCTCAGGGTTTCCCCTGCTTTCCGAGACCTCGCGGCCGCTGCTGTCGCGAGAGAATTTTTCCATTGGTCACTTGCCATTCGCGGGGTAATTTCATCTACCGGCCAAGACGCGGCGAGTCGAAGACCCAGCTCGACACCGATACGCGGCGAAGCCACTGACGTGAAGGCGACTGATCATGGCAACGGTTGTTCGACTGATCGCTCGTTCGCTGATGATCACCTGCCTGCTCTTCGCGACCGCCGCGCCCACGCCGCAGCCGACGAAGACGACGAATCTTCCCGCCGGCGAAACGCCGACGGCGGGAATGCATCCGGAAGTCCGCCTCCGCAAGCTCCACCTTGTCCGACCGGATCTCATTCCGTATCCGATCGCGCTCGAAGTCTGCTGCTGAATGAGCGGGCATTTGCTTTCGCACGCCGCCGCCCCTATAGTTCCGCCGACAACTCCACGCCTTGATCCTTCACCAAGCCCACGCCTCTGGCACGTTTGTGATCGACTACCAAGCGAAGTTGTAGCGCATCGACTGGCTGATTCACTGCCCTTTTGGTCGTGACCTTTCTGGTGCGCAACGTCTGTCCGACGTTCCCCGCGCGCACACCTTTTGTCGCGTCGACGCGTCGGCACCAGAAGGAAAACGTTGATGCAGTTCGCCTCCCTGCGGCTCGTTGAGCCGCTGCTTCGTGCCCTCTCCTCCGAGGGCTATCTCACCGCCACTCCCGTGCAAGCCAAAGCGATCCCGCCGGCCCTCGAAGGCCGCGACGTCCTCGCCTCCGCGCAGACTGGCACCGGCAAGACCGCGGCGTTCGCGCTGCCGATCCTGCAGCGGCTTTTGGCCAATCGCACCGCGGCGAACGGACATCGCACGCCGCCGCGCTGTCTGGTGCTCTGCCCCACGCGGGAGCTGGCGACGCAGATCGGCGACGGGTTCCGCGCGTACGGAAAACACCTGCCGCTCCGGCACACGGTCATCTTCGGCGGCGTCGGGCAGGGGCCGCAGGTGGATGCGCTCCGCCGCGGCGTCGAAATCGTCATCGCCACGCCGGGAAGACTGCTCGATTTGATGGAGCAGCGGCTGATTGATCTCCGCGGCATCGAAGTGCTCGTCCTCGACGAAGCCGATCGCATGCTCGACATGGGCTTCATCCGCGACATCCGCAAGATCGTCGCGCAGCTCCCGGCCAAGAAGCAGACCATGATGTTCTCCGCGACGATGCCCGCGGAGATCCGTCAGCTCGCCAACGCGTTGCTGCGTCAGCCGGCGGTCATTCAGGTGGCGCCGGTGGCGACCACCGCGGAGGGGATCGACGAGTCGGTCTACTTCGTCGAGAAGCGGAACAAGCCGCAGCTTTTGGCGCACCTGGTCAACCAGCTTCCGATGTCACGGGCGATCGTCTTCACGCGCACCAAGCACGGCGCGGACAAGGTTGTCCGTCACCTGCACGTCCGCGGCATCCGCGCCGAAGCGATCCACGGCAACAAGAGCCAGAACGCGCGGCAGCGGGCGCTGGAGAATTTCCGCTCCAGCCGGATTCCCGTGCTGGTGGCGACCGACATTGCCTCGCGCGGCATCGACATCGACGGCGTATCGCACGTCGTCAACTTCGACCTGACGCACGAGCCGGAAACGTACATCCATCGCATCGGCCGAACCGCGCGGGCGGGGGCGAGCGGCGCGGCGGTCTCGTTCTGCGACCGCGAAGAGGTGGCGAACCTCAAGGCGATCGAGCGGCTCATCCGCCGCACGATCACCGTGAAGCACGAGCAGCCGGAGTATGTCGAAGCACGACCGGCGCCTGTCGCGCCACAGCAACAGGAGCGACGGCCTCACGCTCCGGCCGCACGCCGACCCGCGCCGACGCCGCACCATCACGGGCAACCATCCCGTCGGCAGCCGCCCGCGGCGCAGGTTCGCCCGTCACATCACCCGTCGCCGAACCCGCTGAACGGCCCGCGCGGTCGCGGCAAATTCCGCCGCCGTCGTATCGTCGCGTTCTCGTAGCATGGGGCTTCGGCGAGCTCCCTTCGGGTCTGAGCCTCGGGGTCGAAGACAGTCGAGCCGTGTGTCTCGCCCGTGCCGGTGGAAAGCTAACGCAACTTTCGCCCGTCCTGAGCGTCAATCCATCAGTTCCAACAAGATGGAGATGCTCATGCCGCGCGCGCTTCTCGTCGTTTTGTCGCTCGTCGTTTTCGCAGCTCCCGCATTCGCCAAGCCGCCGACGACTCCCGCGACGACGCGATCCGCCGCCGAATTGTCGTTGAAGACCGACCGCGTCGTGCTCTTCAAGGACGGTCACGGACTAATCATCCGATCCGGCTCGGCGACGGCCGACGCGGACGGCCGCGCCTTCATCACCGAGGTCCCCGACTCCGCCGTCCTGGGCTGCTTCTGGGCGACCAACGGCGACGCGAACGCGAAGATCCTGGCGATGCGCGCGGAGTGGGATGAGAAAAAGGAGACGCGCGATCAGCAGACCTCCTGCATCACGATGGCCGAGCTGCTCCGCGCCAACGAAGGCAAGGCGGTCACCCTGGAGCTGACCGACAAGCTCGACAAGGGCGAATCGGTCACGATCAGCGGAAAGATCGTCGATTTGCTGGACGTGCCGGCGGATCCCGAGCACCCGTGGATGCAGCCGGCGGCATGGCGACGCGCGCCGGGGGAAGCGCCTCCGCCGCCGATCGCGTACACGTCATTCATCCAGCGCGGCGTGCTGCAATCCGGCTCGTTCACGCCGGAATCCTTCGTCGGCGAAGGGACGCTGGTGCGCGATCTCGTCCCCGGCGGGGGGCGATTTCGTCGTCGTCGCCGAGGGCGACGACCGCCGCCTCGTGCTCCCGGTGGATCACGTCCAATCGATCCGCGGCGGGGCGGATGTTGTCACAACGACGAACCATCAACAGGAAGTCTTCACCCGCGGCAAACGCCTCAGCTTCGACTTCGGCAAAGACGCGGCGGGGAAGAACGTCTCGCTCAAGCTCTTCTACTTCACACCGGGGCTGCGGTGGATTCCGACCTATCGCATCAGCGGTGAACTGAAGGACAAGGCGGACCTCGCATTGCAGGGCGAGATTCTCAACGAAGTGACCGACATCGATCACGCGGCGGTCGATCTGGTCGTCGGCGTGCCGAACTTTCGGTTCGACGACACAGTCTCGCCGCTCACGCTCGAGCAGACCATGCGCGGCGCGCTGATCGCTGCCGACATCAGCGTCAACAACTCGAACATGATGAGCCAGCAGTTTTCCAACGGCGATATGCGCGCTCGCGGCGGCGGAGGCGGAGGGCAGGCGGGCAATCCCCCCGACGCCGGCATGACCGCGGCTCCGGAACTCAGCGGCTCCGGCGGGGAGCAGGATCTGTTTGTCTACAGCGTGAAGGACTTCTCGCTCAAAAAAGGCGCGCGGGCGACGGTGCCGCTCTGGCAACAGCAGGCGGACCTGCGGCATGTCTACACCTTTGACGTCAACACCCATCGCAGCCGAGCCAGCGGACAGCTCATGGACGACTCGGCAAACGGCGGCGAGCAACAGCAGCCGCCTGATCCTCGCCGTCATCGCGGGCCCAACCGCATCGTCTTCAACCAGGTCTGGCATCAGCTCGAGCTGACCAACACCAGCAAAGTTCCCTGGACGACCGGCGCCGCGCTGATGCTGCGCAAAACGCTCCCGATCGGCCAGGACCTGCTCACCTACACGCCGCCGACGGGCAAGTCGCTCGTCCCCGTCACCGTCGCCGTCGACATCCGCGGCACAGTGGATGAGCAGCAGAGCGCGCGGCAGGAAAACGCCTTGCACTTCGACGGGAGCGATTACATCAAGATCACCAAGAAGGGGACGATCACGCTGACGAGCTACCGCGCGGAGAAATCGAACACGCGCGTCACGCTTTCAACCGGCGGGCACGTCACGACGGCGAGCGACAACGGCGCGATCAAGTACAACGACTTCCGTGCCGGCGACTGGGAAGACAGTGGTTACCTTCGTCCGAATGAGCACTCCGACGTGTCGTGGGACTTCAGCCTCGAGCCGGGCGCGACGAAGACGATCTCGTATGAGCTGACGTTCTACACGCGATGAGCTCGCGCGATCGTCACGGTCGCATTCGCGAGCGAAGGGTCGCGATCGCGGCGGCGCGGTCTTTCTGATCGAAGATCGCGCTGGCGACGACGAACCAGTCGACGCCGGCGTCGCGGGCCAGGCGGATCGTGTCGGCGTGGATGCCGCCGTCGATCTCCAAACGCTGGCTCGGCCGCAGGCGCTTCTTGATCGCCTCACACTTGGGCAGCACCTCCGGCATGAACTTCTGCCCGGAAAAACCGGGGACGACGCTCATCACCAGCACGTGATCAACATGATCCAGCGCGGGATAGATCGATTCGACCGGCGTCGCGGGATTGAGCGTGATGCCGACGTGCTTGCAGCGGAGCTGGCGAAGCTCCTGTGCCGCAGCGACCGGGTCCTTCGCGACTTCAACATGGAAGGTTAGTGCGCTGGCGCCGGCCTTGAGGAACGCGGGCGCGTAGCGGACGGGATCGGTGATCATCAGATGCGCGTCAAGAAACGCGGCGGTCGATCGACGCGTCGCCGCAGTGATGGCGGGGCCGAAACTGATGTTCGGCACGAAGTGGCCGTCCATGATGTCGAGGTGCAGAAAATCCGCGCCGCCGCGATCGACTTCGTCGATCTCGCTTTCGAGCTGCGCGAAATCCGCCGAGAGGATCGACGCGGCGATTTGTGGAGCGGTCGATGCGAAGGGGTTGGACGTCATCGCCTGGCACCGCATGCTAGTCGAGAATGTCGATCGTCGAGAAGTGGCCGTTCTCGAGGAATTCGAGCGACGCGCCACCGCCGGTGGAGACGTGGCTGACCTTGTCCGCCAGGTGCATCTGCTCGACCGCCGCCGCGCTGTCGCCGCCGCCGATGATGCTGACGGCGCCGTTTTTCGCCGTCGCATCGGCAACCGCCTGCGCGACGGCGCGGGTTCCTTCGGCGAAAGGTTTCTTCTCGAAAACGCCCATCGGGCCGTTCCAGATGATCGTCTTGGCCTTGGCGATTTCCGCTTTGTACGCCTCGCGGGTCTTGGGGCCGATGTCGAAGCCTTCTTTGTCTGCCGGGATGTTGCCTTCGACGATGCTGGTTTTCGCGTCGTCGGTCATCTGGTCGGAGATGACGTTGTCGATCGGGAGCTTGATCTTTCCGGACGCGCGAGCGAGCAGCCCTTTGGCGAGTTCGACCTTGTCCCGCTCGACGAGTGACTTTCCGACTTCCTTGCCTTGCGCCAGGAAGAACGTGTAGGCCATCGCGCCGCCGATGAGGAGGGTGTCGGCCTTGGTGAGCAGTTGCTCGATGACGTTGATCTTGTCGGAGACTTTCGCGCCGCCGAGGATCGCGACGAAGGGGCGCTTCGGATTGCTCACGGCTTCGCCGAGGAATTTGAGCTCCTTCTGGATCAGGAACCCGATGACGCGCGGCTTGCCCTGCATGAGCTGCGGGACGCCGAAGGTGGAGGCGTGCTCGCGATGGGCGGTCCCGAAGGCGTCGTTGACGTAGACGTCGCCGAGCCCGGCGAGCTGCGCGCTGAACTGCGGGTCGTTTTTTTCCTCGCCCTTGTGGAAGCGGAGATTTTCCAGGAGCAGGACGTCGCCGTCCTTCAAGCTGTTGGCGAGTTGCTCGACTTCCGGCCCGATGCAGTCGTTGGCGAACTTCACGTCCTTGCCCAGCAGTTCGCTCAGGCGCGAGGCGACGGGTTTGAGGGAGTACTTCGGCTCAGGTCCGCCCTTGGGACGTCCGAGGTGCGACATCAGGATCAGGCGTCCGCCGCGCTCGATCACGCTCTTGATCGTTGGCAGCGCCTGCGCGATCCGGCGGTCGTCTGTGATCTTCGACCCGTCCAGGGGGACGTTGAAATCGACGCGCATCAGGACCTTCTTCCCCTTCACATCCACATCGGCAACGGTCTTCTTAGCCATACGCGCCGATTCTGTGCGCGGAAGTGCAAATCTCAAGGGCACCAGACGGGGCAATTTTGAAAGAGATTGTTTCTCCCATAAGATCGCGTCTATGGATGCGCAACTCGACAAGTTGAAATTCGACGCGAACGGGCTCGTTCCCGTGATCGTCCAGGACGTCGCCAACGGCGAAGTGCTGGTGATGGCGTTTACCAATCGCGAGGCGCTGGAGGAGACGATTCGCACCGGCAAGGTGCACACCTACAGCCGCAGCCGCGGACGCGTCGCGCTCAAGGGGGAGAGCAGCGGACATTTTCAGCACGTCAAGGAAGTGCGCACCGATTGCGATCGCGATGCGGTATTGATCAAGGTCGAGCAGGTCGGCGGCGCGTGCCACGAAGGGTATCGGAGCTGTTTCTTCCGCAAATACGAGAACGGCGCGGGGGATTGGGAGATTGTGGAATCGAAAGTGTTCGATCCCGACGCGGTCTACAAGAAGTGACGACACGAAGCGACAGCCCGCGGTCAACGACCGCGCGGGAAGAGCGCGGGCGCGGGCGACGTCTATGACCGATCTTCCTCTTTCCGAAGCATCGAAATCGTGGTCCGATGCGCGCCTGGCGTGCTGGCTCGGGGGCGCGTATGCGGCACTCATCCTCGTCGGCTTCGTTTGTCTTCGACTTCCCGGCGCGACCATCCACGGCAATGAGCTGAGCGTCGAGCGGACGATCTTCACATCAATCAATGCCGCAACGTTGACCGGTTTTCAGCAAGCCGTCGCGTTGGACCAATACGGCCGGCTCGGACAGGCGACCGTGCTCACGCTGATGATCGGCGGGAGCGTGCTTTCGCTGCTCATCGGCGGGTTCGCGCTGGCGCGGTTGCTGAAGCTGCCGTACGACACCAGGGCGATCGTCAGCGGCACGTTCTTCACCTACATCTTCGCCCTTTCCTGCGGCACATCGCTTCTGCTCGAGCCGACCCGCGGCCTCGTCGCGTCGTTTTCGCAGGCGGCGAGCGCGTTCGGAAACGGCGGGCTGTACGTCGGCTCGCTGCCGAGCGCGACGGACTGGCGTGCCCACGCCGCGCTGATGCCGCTGGCGTTTCTCGGCGGCCTGGGCATCCCGATCATCCTCGAAATGACCGATGGGATCTTCCGCCGGCGGACGCTCTCCAAACACGCGCGCGTCGTCTTAGTCCTCTCGGCTGTCGTCTACCTCGTCGGATTGATCGTGCTGATCCCGTGGG
Organism: Phycisphaerae bacterium; assembly: GCA_025936175.1. Lineage (GTDB taxonomy): Bacteria > Planctomycetota > Phycisphaerae > Tepidisphaerales > Tepidisphaeraceae > JAICTV01. Next base: position 4,129 of record JAICTV010000052.1, on the reverse strand, counting down.
GCGGTAATGCGAATGTCAGCGACATGATCGCCACCGCATCGGCGTTTGCGATCGACGGCCGAAGCTGCGGCCTGCCGCTGGCGCCGCTGTCGGCGATCGCGCGCGCCTCGCAGTGGGCGCTGATCGTGCTGATGACGATCGGCGCCGCGCCCGCCGGCACCGCGGGCGGAATGAAGGTCACTGCACTGTTCCACGGCTGGCGCGGCACGCGGCGTGCGCTGCGACGAGAGCCCGGCCTTCGCATCACCGGCATCGCCGCCACATGGATCGTCGTCTACCTCCTCATCGTGTTCACCACGCTGCTGGCGCTGCAGGCGAGCCTGCCCGACGTGAACACAGACCGCCTGGCGATGCTCGCGGCGAGCGCGGTCGGCAACGTCGGCTTGTCGCACGAGCCGGTCGTGACGACCGGAACAGGCCTGGCGGCGCTGTCTGTCGCGATGCTGCTGGGCCGGGCAATGCCGTTTCTGGTGCTCTGGTGGGCTGCGGCGACCTGCGATGACGCGGACGTGGCCGTTTAGCGTTTTTCGCCGAGCCGGTCCTCGCCTTGCGAACGGCGGGGCCGTTGTGAGATAATCGCGCGTCGGCCACACGATCTTCCGCGCCGGGCGATCCGGTCGCTTCGACGCGGATCAGTGCCCGTGAGAGGTGTCGTGACGGGGACCGCGCCGCTCATTCTCGGCCTGCCGCCGTACCCCCTGCGGTTCGACTACCTCCCGCTCCCGCTGGTCATCCTTCTCTTTGTCGCAATCAGCGCGATCGTCATCCGCCTGGGCCTGACCACGATCAAGTGGCAGGGGCCCGCGCGCGGATGGACGACGATCGGCGTGCGACTCGCCGGGGTGTGGGTCCTCTGCCTGCTCATCGCCGGCGCGCGATGGGAGCGGCGTAACACGGACGTGGAAGTGATCGTGCTGCGCGACGCGTCCGCCTCAACGGCGAGCACAGCGCACCCGCGCGGGGTGGCGCTGGCCGATGCGGAGGATGATTATCTTCGGTCGGTGGCGGCGAAGAAGCCGAAGAACGACTCCATCGGCGTCATTCGCTTCGACGACCGCGCGACGATCGAAGCGTTCCCGGATCACCAACTCCGCTCGCGCGTTCCGGCGATGCGGCGCGACAGCGACGGGACCAACATCGCTGACGCCATTCACCTCGCGCTGGCCAGCTTCCGCGGCGACGCGATGCGGCGGCTGGTCTTGATGAGCGACGGCAACGCCACGCAGGGCGACACCGCCGCCGCGGTCTCTGCCGCGATCGGGGCGGGCGTCACGATCGACGTCGTCCCGCTGAAGTACAACGTCAGCAACGACGTCGCGATCGAGCGGATCGTCGCGCCGTTCCACAAGCACGAAGGCGAGCCGTTCACCCTCGAAGTCGTCGTGCGATCGACGCATCAGCAGCCGGTGTACGGATCGATCCGCGTGACCGACGGCGGCCTGCCGGTCGATCTCGATCCGCGGATGCCGGGCGTGCAGGCCATGATGGAAGTGACGGCTCGGCCCGGCGTCACGCCGGTGCGGATCAAGGTGCCGCCGGCATCGCCGGGGCTGCACACCTACGCCGCCACCATCGAAACGGCGCCGCAGGCCGATGCGCTGCCGGCGAACGATTCTGCCGAGACGATGACGTTCGTCAGCGGCCGACTGCGCGTGCTCTACGTGGACGGCGTGGGCGGGATCAGCGGCGGGATGCTGCCGACGGCGCTGGCGAGTGAAGGGATTTCGATCGGTGACGGCGATCGCGTCACGCCGGATCATTTCCCCGCCGACGTGCGATTGCTTCAGGGCTACGACGCGATCGTGATCGCGAACGTGCCGCGCGGCGTGAACGGTCTCGGTCGTGAGCAGGAGCTGGCGCTGTGCCGATACGTGCGTGATCTCGGCGGGGGGTTGCTCGTCGTCGGCGGGCCCGCGGCGCTGGGAGCGGGGAACTGGCAGGACAGCGAGCTCGAATCGGTGCTCCCCGTCAGCGTCACGCCGCCCGATCGACGACAGATGCCGCCCGGTGCGCTGGTCATCGCGATGGATCGCTCCGGCTCGATGGCGGATCCGATCAGCGCGAGCGGCGGGGCATCGAAGACGAGCAAGCAGGACGCCGCGGTCTCCGCGGCCGTGCAGGCGCTGTATGCGTTGTACGCGAATGATTACATCGGCGTGATCGGGTTCAACACCACGCCGCAGTGGTTCGTTCCGCTGCGGCTGGATCGCGACCCCGGCATCACCGCCGCGTCGATCCGAACGATGTCCCCGCAGGGCGGGACGTCGATCGGCCCGGCGATCGAGCAGGCGATCGAGGCGCTGTCGCAGTTGTCATCGGAGCAGGCGTCGTCGCGCCACATCCTGCTCATGACCGACGGCGTGAGTGAGCCGGCGAATTACGATGCGATGCTGACCAAGCTGCAGCAGCATCACATCACGCTTTCGACCGTCGCGGTCGGCAGCGACGCGGACGTGGCGATGCTGTCGCAACTCGCATTGCGCGGCGGCGGATGCGCGTACACGGTCGCCGATGCGGCGAAGCTGCGCGAGGTGTTCGTCCGAGAGGCGACGACGTTGCGGCGGCCGTTCGTCGTCGAGCCGCCGGGCGGGATTCCGGTGCTCGCCGATCCGAGTAGCGGTTCGCGGAAGCTGGTCGATCGTCTTGGCAATCAGCCGCCGCGGTTGGGGGGAATGGTGTTGACCTCACCACGGAAACATCCCGGCGTGCAAGTGCCGCTCTTCGCCGCCGGCGGGGATCACGATGCGGTGCTCGTTCACTGGCTCTGCGGGCTCGGTCACGCGGCAGTGTTTGCCGGCGACGCGACGCCGCGCTGGGCGTCGGCGTGGTTGCAGTCGCCGGTGTACGGCAAGTTCTGGGCCGAAGCGGTGCGGTCGATCTCGCGGCCGGCGATCAGCGAGGACTTCGAGATCCGCACCATCCCCGACGGCCCGCGCACGAAGCTGATCGTCGAAGCGGCCGACGGCGGCAGCGGTCGCGGCTGGAGCTTCCTCACCATCGCCGGCCGATGCACCTCGCCCGATGCGCACGCGCCGGCGCAGGACCTGCATCTTCAGCAGACCGGCCCCGGCATCTACGAGACGACTTTCGACACGACCGATCCGGGGGCCTACTTCTGCTCGTTGCAGGTCACGACGCCGAGCGGCAAGCGCGGCGCGCTGTGGGCCGGCGCCATCGTCGCCGCCGACCGCGAGCTCCGCGACCTGCAAAGCAACGACGCGCTGCTCGCGCAGATCGCGCAAGACACCGGCGGGCGCTTGCTGCCCGCGTTCGATGCAACCGCGGGGATCTTCTCCCGCGCGGGATTGCGTGCCTCGGTCAGCTCGCAGCCGCTGCGCGACCTGCTGATCCCGTGGTTGCTGGCGATCATGCTGATCGACGTGGCGGTGCGTCGCGTCGCGTTCGATGCCAACGCGATGCGGCATCTTGCGATCGTCGCGAACGATCGCGCCCGCGCGTTCTTCGATACCCGCAAGATCGAGAGCGCCCCCGCGATGCTCGGCGCGCTGCGACGCACCCGAACAGAACTCCGCGAGAACCGTCTAAAGCCTGGGGATTGCAGTCCCCAGGCTTCACATCCGATCAATGTGCAGCAGCAGCTTCCGACCGAATCCGCACCCGGGGGCTATGTCGTCGGTCTCAGGCAAGCCAAGCAACGCGCCCGCGAGATCATCCGCCAGCAGAACCTGAGCTGAACGACCGTGCGGATCAACGTCCTGGCGCACCCCCTGGCGGACATGTAACGGCTGATCACGTACAATCTTGACGCGTCCCTGAGTTCGTGAAAGGAACCTATGGCCGAGCAACAGATCCCCGGCATCGACCCGCAAGTGCAGCAGCAGACCGAAGCCTTCCGCCGTGATTATCGCGCGGTCAAGACGGAGATCGCCAAGGCGATCGTCGGGCATGAAGACATCATCGACGGCGTGCTGACGTGCCTCTTCGTCGGCGGGCACGCGCTGCTCGAAGGCGTGCCGGGGCTGGGCAAGACCGCGCTCGTGCGCGCGCTGGCCGATGCATTGCACCTGAAGTTCAGCCGCATCCAGTTCACGCCCGACCTGATGCCCGCCGACATCACCGGCACCAACATCATCCAGGAAAACGAGCAGGGCCGCCGACAGCAAATCTT
>JAICTV010000239.1 GCA_025936175.1 Phycisphaerae bacterium | reverse complement strand
GCCACAGATGGGGCACAGATGGACACAGATGAAATCTGAAATTCGAAATTCGAAATCTCAGATTTCAGATTCGTTATCGGATGTTCATCCGTGCCCCATCTGTGGCTCAATTTTCTTCTGCTCCATCCGCGATCGCAGCAGCGCTAGCCCGCGATGCAGCAGCCCGCGCAACGATCCGTTGCTCAGCGCCAGCTGCCGGCTGATCGTTTCGTAATCCGCCCCGCCGAGGTAGCGGAGCACCAGGACCTGCCGATATTCGTCCGGCAGGTCGCGCAGCACCGCCAGCGCGTGCTCGCGCTGCTCCTTTTGCTCGATCGACTCGCTCGGCGTCGGTCTGCCATCGGACAATCGCAACATCTCGCGATCATCCGCTCGCGTGCCGCCCGCCGACCGTTTCTTGCGACCCGACCGCCGCGCCGCGTCGATCGCCGTCGAATGCGCGATCGAGATCAGCCAGGGGCGGAGTTTCCCCGCCTCCGACACCTGCCGGATCGATCGCCACGCGATGAGGAACGTTTCCTGCGTCAGGTCCTCGGCCTGGTGGACGTCGCCGGCTTCGAGATAGCAGCGCGAGAAGACCAGGCGTGCCGTGCGGCGCACCAGCTCTTCGAACGCCGGGCGATTTCCCTGCTTGCTTTGGGCGAGCAGGGTTTCGTCGGACTCGCTCACGATGCTCCTGACTCCCTTACTTCGATAGAGAAGACGATGGTTCGACGTGGGGCGCGCGCGGAAGTTGCGGAATTTTGGCGAATACCCCGGGGGCAGAGCCCCGGGCTTTAGGCTTTACGGTCGTTTATTGAGCATGTCGACGTACACCCCGCGGTCGCTTCCCTCGATCACCGTGGCGCCGCAGGATTTTTGGTAGAACTCGACCGGTCCCACCCCGCCGATGATCGCGTAGCTGTAGCCCATTTCGTGCATCGAGTGCAGACTCGTCAGGAGCAGCAGTCGCCCGATTCCGTTTCCGCGGAGCGATTCGTCGACGCCCATCGGGCCGAGATAGTTGCGACGGGTGCACTCGCAGGCGCAGAAGCCGATGATCTCGCCGTCTTTGATCGCGAGGAAGACGCTGACGGGTTGCCGCGAGAAGCCGACCGTGACCTCGTCCGCCCAAGTCGTCGCCCACTTCTGCGCGAACTCCCGCGCGCGGGTGAGCTCCCACGAGTTAGCGCGGCGGATGATGATGCCGGTCGCGGCGCGCAGGTCATCGATCGCCGTCCCGACCGCCGGGAGCTTCAGCAGGTTGACGAGCATGTCGGTCATGGTCTGGCCGCCTTCCAGCCCGCACGGAGCTGCGCGTGGAGCTCTTGCACGACGCTCGCCTGATCGGGATGACCCGCGAGGTTGACTGTCTCCATCGGATCGGCCTGCTCGTCGTACAGCTCGCGCGCGACGATCTGGTCGGGGTTGTCGCGCTTCTGCCATTCGGTGTAGCGGTAGCGGTCCGTCCGCATCGAATAGCCCATCACGTCCTGCCGCCGCGGGTATTGGCTGAACGCCGCCTTCTTCCATGATCGTGACGGATCATCGAGAAGCGGCGCGAAGCTCGTTCCTTCGAGTCCATCCGGCAGCGGCAACTTCGCCAGCGCGCAGAGCGTCGGGTAGATGTCGACGTACTCGACCAGCGCATCGGTCTTCTTCCCGGCCGGTTTCATCGTCGGCGTCGAGACGACGAACGCCGCCCGCGCGGCGATCTCGAAGTTCGTGTGCTTGCACCAGAGCCCTTCATCGCCGAGGTGCCAGCCGTGATCGCCCCAGATCACGACGATCGTGTTGTCGCGCAGGCCCAGGTCGTCCAGCTCCTTGAGCACTCGGCCGATCTGCGAATCGACCCAGCTCACGCACGCGAAGTACGCCCGCCGCAGCTCCTTCGCCTGATCGTCGCCGAGCTGGCCCTTCTTCGGCATGTCCGTGTACGCGCGCAGCTCCGCGTAGTTCGTCAGCGCGATCGGTGGCACATCCTTCGGCGGCGAGGGGTCCGGCGACAGCCCGATGGATTCCGGCGGATACAGATCGAAGAAACGACTGGGCGCGACGAACGGCAGGTGCGGCTTCAAAAAGCCGACGGCGAGAAAGAAAGGCTTATCTTTCACCTGCCGCATCGCCTCGATCGACTTGTCGGCGATGTAGCCGTCGGGAAGATCGCTGTCGCTGGTCACGTTCGCGATCTCATGAGCCGGGCCCTTGGTCTTCCCGCCGACTTCGTCCATCTCCGCGCCGATCTCCTTGAGCAGCGCGATGGTCTTCGGATCGGAATACTGGCTCGCGCGGTTGGGCGAGTGCGGCACGCTCCAAGACGGCGGATCATCCAGCTTCCCGTGATAAACCTTGCCGAACGACTGCGTGTGATACCCGTGCTGCTTGAACCACTGCGGCAGCGTGATCACATCCGGAATCGTCGTTCGGAAGTGCGTCTCGAGATCGTAAATCTTCGTCGTGTCCGGGCGGCGGCCGGTCAGCATCGACGTCCGTGACGGCGAGCAGAGCGCCTGCTGGCAGTAGGCGCGGTTGAAGACGAGCCCGCGCGCGGCAAGCGCATCGATGTTCGGCGATTTGATCGGCGAGCCGTAGCAGCCGAGCTCCGGACGAAGGTCATCGATGCAGATGAACAGCACGTTCATCGGCCGCGTCGTCGGTGCTTGTTGCGCGGACGCGACGGAGAGAGAAAATAGAACGACCAGCAAGGTGATTGGGCGGCTCATGTTACGGAGCAGTTTACCGCTATCCCGAATCAGGGGGTTGTGTCCGCACCCGCAGCGCTCAAAAATCGGGATCATGAGCGTTACTTTTCGTACCCCCACCGCCGCCGACATTCCGCAGGTCGGCCACGTCGTTTATTCCGCCTTCGAGAGCATCGCCAAAAAGCACAACTTCCCGCTCGATTTTCCCAACGCCGAAGTCGCGACCGGCCTGGCGGGCGCATTTCTCACGCATCCGAAGATCCACGGACAGGTCGCCGAGGAAAACGGCAAGATCATCGGCGCGAACTTCCTCAATTGCCGCAACGAGATCGCCGGCGTCGGACCGATGGTGGTCGAGCCGACCTGCCAGGGCAAAGGTCTGGGCCGCCAGCTCATGCGCGCGATCATCGGCTTCGGCGACGAGGCGCGCGGGATCCGGCTGGTGCAGGACGCGTTCAACGCCGTCTCGATGTCGCTCTACACGTCGCTCGGCTTCGAGCCGCGCGAGCCGCTGGCGCTGATGACCGGTAAGTTGCGATCAGAACTGCCGACGCGCGGCGGCGCGAACGTCCGCCCGATGACCGAAACCGACATCGCCGCGTGCTGCGCGATCTGCGAGCGCGTCCACGGCTTCCACCGCGGCCCGGAGCTGACCGACGCGCTGAACAACCCCATGCTCCGCCCGCACGTTCTCGAGCGCAACGGCAAACTCCTCGCGTACGCATCCGCCCCCTGGTTCTGGTTCCTCAACCACGGCGCCGCCGAGAGCGAACAGGATCTCCGCGATCTGCTGACCGGCGTGAGCGCCGCGTCAACCGAACCGCTGGCGATGCTGGTCCCGATCCGCGAAGCGGGACTCTTCCGCTGGTTGATCGCGGACGGGATGCGCATCGTCAAACCGATGACGCTGATGTCGATGCGCTGGTATCAGGAACCCAAGGGGAGCTGGTATCCGTCGGTGGAATATTAAAAAGCGGCTCGCGAAACGCGAAGAATAAAGCCCGCCGCTTCGCGGCGGGTCCGACCGCGCAGCGGTGGGCTTTGCGCTGCGTGATTCGCGCGCGTTTTATTTCCCTTAGAACTCACGTCGCTGTCGCGCGGTGGGAATATCCAGGATTTTTCGGTACTTCGCGACCGTCCGCCGCGCCAGCTCGATCCCCTGCTGTTTTAGCTTCTCCACGATCTCGTCGTCGTTCAGCGGGTTGTGCTTGTCCTCGTTGTCGATGATCGCCTTGAGCTTCTCTTTGACCGCGTCCCACGACATTTCTTCGCCTTCCGCGCTGGTCGTGCCGCCGGAGAAGAATCGCCGCAGCGGGAACACCCCGCGCGGGGTTTGAATCCATTTCTCGCTCACCGCCCGCGAGACCGTCGCGACGTGAATGCCCAGTTGATCGGCGACGTTGATCATCGGCAGCGGCTTGAGATGTTCGGGCCCGCGGTCAAAGAAATCGCGCTGCGCATCGACCACCGCGCGGATGACACGCATGATCGTGCTCTTGCGCTGCTGGATCGATTCGATCAGCCAGCGCGCGTTGCGGATGTTGTTCATCAAAAATTCGCGCGTCGGCTTGTCACCCTGCTTGTCCTTGATGTACTTGCGCCACCGGCCGCTGATGTAGAGCGACGGCGCGGGGTCGTTGGTCATCTCGATCTCGTATTTATCGCTGTCCTCGTCATAGTAGATGATGGCGTCGGGCGTGATCGGCGGCGCGTCTTCCCCGCCGATCAATTTGCCGGGGTAGGGATGCAGATGCCCGAGCCGCTTGACCGCCGCCTTGATGTCCTCAATGTCGCGGCCGAGGCGCTTGCTGATTTGCGGATAGCGGTTCATCGACAGGTCTTTGATGTGATCGCGGACCAGCGCGCGCTCGAGATCGAAATCGTGCCCGCGCGCCATCTCGACATCCCGCTCCAGCGCGTCGAGTTGCAGCAGCCAGCACTCCTGAAGATCGCGCGCGCCGACGCCGGCGGGCTCCAAGCCCTGGATGGGCTTGAGCGCGGCTTGCAGATCCTCCAGCTTGACCGGCGTCTTCGATTCCTTCTGAATCTGCTCGAGCGGCGTGCGGAGATAACCGTCGGCGTCGATGTTGTTGATCAGCACTTCGCCGGCGGCGCGGACGCCGGGCGGCGTTTCCACAAACGCCCATTGTCCCAGCAGGTGTTCCTGCAATGTGATGCCGCGCGCCGCGGTGTTGGCCATCGCGTCGAGCTTTTTGTCACGCTCGCCGTCGTAGCTGCTGACGCGAAAGTTGGAGCCGGCGGGATTCGAGAACTCTTCGTTCTCCAGGTAGTCGCTGATCTTCGCCAGGCGTTCGAAATCGGCGGAGGGATCGTTCTCCTTCACGACCATCGGGCGTTCGTCTTCGGAATATTTTTCGACCGCGCCGTCGCCGTTGACGTCATCCTTAATGACGTCCGGCTCGGCGGATTCGGGCTCGCCGTCGCCCTCGCGCATTTCCAAAACCGGGTTGTTTTGCAGCTCCTGCTCGATGCGTTCCTCCAGCGCCATGAGGGGCAACTGAAGGATCTCCATGCTCTGGATCATGCGCGGCGTAAGGAGCTGCTTCTGCTCCATCCGCATGCCCATGGATTGCGATAATTGCATGATGATCCCGTACTTACCGATCGCCCGATGCCGCGGCAACGACTCTTGGCAGCACCTTAGACTAATATGATATCCCGCGCCGACATGGCGACAACGGGAATTCTTAGCGAAATGCGTGCCAAACAAATTCTGCATCGAATTTGCACCGTGATCGCCATCGCGCTCTGCGCGGCACCCGTTGCGCTGGCGCCGGGCTGCAATCGCGATACGGCCACCGCGACTCAGCAAGAGCCGACGCACGTGCTGACGACCGTCTACGCGCTCGCCGCCGTCGTGAAGCAGATCGGGCGGGAGCGCGTCGATTGTCAGTGGTTCGTCGAGGCCGGCCAATCATTGGACGACCTGAAGGAAACGCCCGAGCGGCGAGCGCAATGGCGCAGCGCCGAGTTGGTCATTACCCGCGGCGCCGCCGACCCGTGGACGCTCGAAGGTTTGGGCAACGCTTACCAGGACCGCCGCATCCTGCGCATCGACACGCTCCCCTCGACCCGCGAAGCCGATCCCACGCAGTATCTCTGGCTCGATCCGCAGACGATCCTCGAGACAATCGACGAGGTGGCGACGCGGCTGTCGACGCTCGATCCCAAGGGCGAAGCCATGTTCCGCGCCAACGCCGCGGCGCTGCGACGCGAGATCATCGATACCTGCGATCGAGCGCGGCCGGCGCTCGATGCTTCCAACGGCGCGTTCCTCACGCTCGATCGCGGATTTCTCCCGCTCGCCCGCCGCTTCGGCCTGAACGAAGTGCGGCCGGGCGTGGACATCGCGCTGTCGGATCCGAGTCCGTACGGCGTAAAAGTGCTGAAGCAGACGGCCATGGACGCCGGCGCCAAGGCGGTCTTCGCCAACGCGCAGACGCCGGTGGCGCTCGTGCGCGATTGGGAATCACGCCTGGGATTGATGGTGCTGCCGCTCGAAGCGCTCGGGACGAGCGCCCCGAGCGGGCGGAGCACCTATCCCGAGATCCTCCAGTACAATCTGGATCAGTTGGTCAAAGGCGTCGCCGGCACCAAACCGACGACGGCGCCGAGCAGATGACACATAGCCCGCCGCTTGCGGCAGGATCTTTCGCGTGAAATGCGAAGGACAAAATGCCCCGCCCCAAGTGCTGTGCTATGTGAAGACGGATGAGCAGCATCATCGACATTTCCAACCTCGACTTCGCTTATGGCGATGCTCTCGTGCTCAAGGACGTGAGCCTGCGCGCGGACCCCGGGACGACGCTCGGCTTGATCGGCCCCACCGGCGGCGGGAAGACGACGCTCATCCGCCTCCTGCTCGGACTGCTCGAGCCGACGCGCGGCACGATCGCCATCGACGGCCTGCGCCCGCGCGAAGCGGTGCGACGCGGCGATCGCATCGGCTACGTGCCGCAAAACCGAGCGGTGCCCGAGAGTTTCCCGCTTTCCGTGCGACAGGTCGCGCGATTGGGACTGGCCGGCAAGAGCGGATTGCTCCGCGGGTACCGCCACGACGACGTGACGTTTGTCGATGACCTGCTTGGCCGCCTCGGCATCGCGGATCTGGCGGAGGCGCCAATCGGCTCGATCTCCGGCGGACAATTTCAGCGCGTGCTCATCGCGCGCGCCCTCGCCGCTCGGCCGAAGATCCTCCTGCTCGATGAGCCGACCACCGGCATCGATCGCGTGGGGCAGCAGCAGTTCCTCGACTCGATCACGCGGCTTAAGAGCACGCTGGGGCTGACGGTCGTCTTCGTCAGCCACGATCTCCGCGCCGTCGCCGCGATCTCCGATCGGATCGCGTGTTTGAATGTGACGCTGCACTATCACGACGTGCCCGAGCATCTGCCGCAGGATTTGGTCTATCGCATGTTCGCGTGCGATCTCGAAGCCTTCGGCCTGGGCGGGACGTGCGGCAATCCCGATCACGTCCACGCCCACGTGACGCCGGCGGAGACAATTCACGATCACGACAAGACGGCCCCGATGTCATCCTGAGCGTGCTCGCGAAGGATCCGGGGTCGGGAAGGCAGATGCTTGGGAGTACCTCAGCATGACAACTTTTGGCTCCACGCCGATTCTCGCTTCGATGGCGCCGCTCGCGGCGACCATCGCCATGGCGATCGCCTGCGCGGTGCTCAGCGTCTTTGTCGTCGCACGCCGCTGGGCGTTCATCGGGGAAGGGATCAGCCACAGCGGCTTCGGCGGCGCGGGCGTCGCCTGGCTGCTCATGCTCGCCGCGCCGGCGCTGGTCGATCAGCCGTGGGTCGTCTTCGTCTGCGTCATCGTGTTCTGCCTGGCGACGGCGCTGGCGATCGGCTACCTCTCGCACGGCAGCCGCGTCACCGGCGACGCCGCCATCGGCATCTTCCTCGTCGCCTCCCTCGCCTTCGGCTTCCTCGCGCAGCAGATTTTTCGCCACGCGCGCGGCGTGATGCCGCAGTACGCGGACAGCCTGCTCTTCGGCCAGCTCGCCGCGATCGATGCGCGGATGGCGATGGTCTGCATGTTGATCAGCCTCGCCGTGATCGTCGTCGTCGCCGCGCTCGGCAAGGAGATTCTCGCCTACTGCTTCGACCCGCTGATGGCGCAGGCGTCCGGCGTGCCGACGGGCATGATCCATTACCTGCTGATGGTGTTGATCGCCGTGACGATCATCATCGGCATGCCGATCACCGGAAGCGTGCTGGTGACGGCGCTGCTGGTGCTGCCGGGCGTGACGGCGAACCTGCTGAGCCGACGGCTGCGCGACGTCATCGTCATCGCGGTAGCGTGCGGAATCATCGCGGCAATCGTCGGCGTCGCGATCAATGCCGCGTGGCGGTACATCCCGACCGGCCCGGCGATCGTGCTGACGCTGTTCATCGAGTTTCTCCTCGCCTACGCCGGTCGGCGGATTCTGCCAGCGG
>JAICTV010000319.1 GCA_025936175.1 Phycisphaerae bacterium | reverse complement strand
GTGCCTCTTCGTCGGCGGACACGCATTGCTCGAAGGCGTTCCGGGTCTTGGTAAGACGGCGCTAATTCGCGCGCTCGCTGATGCGCTCTCGCTGAAGTTCAGCCGCATTCAGTTCACGCCGGACCTCATGCCCGCGGACGTCATCGGCACGAACGTGATCATGGAGACCGAGCACGGCGGCCGGCAGTTCACCTTCATGGGCGGACCCATCTTCGCCCAGATCGTCCTTGCCGACGAGATCAACCGCGCCACGCCCAAGACGCAGTCCGCGCTGCTCGAAGCGATGCAGGAAAAGCAGGTGACCGCCGGCGGGCAGGTCCGAAAACTCGAAGAGCCGTTCTTCGTGATGGCGACGCAAAATCCGCTCGAGCAGGAAGGCACCTATCCGCTGCCCGAAGCGCAGCTCGACCGTTTCTTCTACAAGCTGCTCGTACAATACAGCGGCCGCGACGAGCTCAAGACGATCCTCGACCGCACCACGAGCGGGCACAAGGTTGACATCAAGCCCGCGCTCGACGGCGCGAAGATCATGATGCACCAGCAGCTCGTGCGGCGAGTGGTCGTCGCGCCGCACGTGCAGGACTACGCGATCCGCTGCACGCTGGCGACGCACCCCAACGGCATCTTCTCGATCCCGATGGTCAACCAGTTCCTGCGGGTCGGCGCTTCGCCCCGCGCCGCGCAGGCGATCGCGCTGGCGTCGAAGGTCCGCGCCCTGCTCGACGGCCGTTTCCATGTCAGCTTCAAGGACGTGAAGGACGTCGCAATCCCCGCGATGCGCCACCGCGTGATCCTCAATTTCGAAGGCGAAGCCGAGGGGATCACCACCGACATGGTGCTCGAGAAAGTCATCGCGGAAACGCCGGCGCAGGTCGAGGGTGAAGTGCCCGTCGGGGCGACGCGCTAACGGACGAATCCGATGTCCGAAGAAGCCGAACAATCGCCCGAGCATGTCGTCGAGGTTGATCCCGCGGAGATCGATCCGGTGACGGAGGCAAACGCGCCCACGCTGGGGACCAAGCTGTTCGTAATCTTCTTCATGATCATCGTCCCGCCACTGGGCTTTGCGATCCTGGTGGCGGTGTGTTGGACGTTGTTCAAGCTGGTGATGGCCGCGTAATTGTGCGCGCGCGAACGAAGTCTCATGGCCCGTTACACGATCCCGCAGAACATCGGCAAGGTTCGCGTCGCGATGGGGCTCGGCGGGAAGTACACCGTCTGGAACGGCAAACAGGGCAAGCATGAGTTCTCGATCACGTGCCGCAACCGGAAGCAGGCGGAGGAGATCGCGCTGCTGCTGAACTCGAAAGATCGGCCAAAGGAAATTGAAGTACACGGATAACGGGCGATGACCGTCGCACAAGCACCAAAGAACGACCTGCTCCTCGACCCCGGCTTCATGGCCCGGCTCGACCAGCTCGACGTCATGTCGCGCAAGCTGCTCGCGGGCAAGATGAAGGGCGAGCGGCGAAGCAAACGCCGCGGACAGAGCATGGAGTTTGCCGACTACCGCAACTACGTCGTCGGCGACGATCTTCGCTTTATCGACTGGAACATCTACGCGCGGCTCGATCGCCTCTTCCTCAAGCTCTTCCTGGAAGAGGAAGATCTCTCGGTGTACGTGATCATCGACGTCTCCAGGAGCTGTGACTACGGCAACCCGAACAAGGCGCTGTATCTCAAGCGCGTTGCCGCTGCGCTGGGCTACATCGGGTTAGTGAACTACAACCGCGTGAACATCGTCGCGATGGCGGACGGCATCGTCGCCGAGACCGGCGCGCTGCGCGGCCGCCGGCGCGTCGGACAAATGATCGATTTCGTCAGCAAACTCCGGCCGACGGGCGCCTCGCATCTCGCCTCCGCGTGCAAGCGCTTCGCGCTGGCGCATCGCCAGAAGGGCGTGCTCGTCGTCCTCTCCGACTTTTTTGACAAGGGCGGCTACGAGAACGGCCTGCGCTATGTCGCCGGCGGAAAGTATGACCTCTTCGCCGTCCAGTGTCTCAGCCCGCAGGAGATCGAGCCCGATCTCCAGGGCGATCTGAAGCTGCGCGACATGGAAGACGACGACATGGCCGAGGTGAGCATCACGCAGCCGCTGATCAAGCAATACAAGGCGAACCTGAACGCGTACTGCCTGGGCCTGAAAGACTACGTGACGCGCCGCGGCGGGACGTACCTCTTCGCAAGCACGAGCGTGCCGTTCGATACGCTGGTGCTGAATTATTTGAGAGAGCGAGGATTGCTGGGATGAGACACGTCCCGGCGAACACCTCCGGCCCTCTGTCATCCCGAGCGGTACTCCGCGAGGGATCTCGGAGTCGAGCGGTCCTCATAAGCCGAGATCCCTCGGAGTACCTCGGGATGACAGGCGCGGCAGTGGGCACGTTCGTCAGTATGGAGCGGAAGCGAGGCGGACGGTGACCACGTACTTTGTCTACATCCTTGCTAGCAGGAGCGGGGTCTTGTACGTCGGCGTGACGAACGACCTGGAACATCGCGTCATGCAGCACAAGGCGAAGCAAGTCGCCGGTTTCACAGCGCGCTACAACGTCAATCGTCTCGTTTGGTACGAAACCTTCACGGGTGTAAACGACGCGATTGCGGCGGAGAAACGGATCAAAAGCTGGCGTCGCGAGAAGAAGGTCGCGTTGATCGTCGAGAAGAATACTGCGTGGCGTGATCTTTCACTCGACTTCGAACGCCAATTCCACCCCGAGATCCCTCGCGGGGTACCGCTCGGGATGACAGTTGCGGGCGAGCCGCTCGGTGGAGGGGTCAAGTGAGCTACTGGCCGACGTTCCTCAACCCCTGGGCCGCCGCGCTGGCCAGCGCGATCGCGATTCCGTCATTGCTCATCCTCTACTTTCTCAAATTGCGTCGCCGTGAGATGACGGTGCCGTCGACGCTGCTGTGGAAGAAGGCGGTGCAGGACCTTCAGGTGAACGCACCGTTCCAACGGTTGCGGAAGAACCTGTTGCTGTTCCTCCAGCTTCTGTTGCTCCTTCTCCTCCTGCTCGCGTTCTCCCGGCCGGTGACGAACTATTCGCCGGGAGCGGGGACGACTACCGTCATCCTCATCGATCGTTCGGCGTCGATGGGGACGAAGGATCCGGACTTGAAGGGGCTCACGCGGCTGGAAGAGGCCAAGCGACGCGCCAAGGACCTTGTCGAGACGCTCGGCAAGAACGCGCAGGCGATGGTCATCGCCTTCGACGAGACGGCCGAGACGATCGCGCCGCTGTCGGCGGACATCCCGGCGCTCAAGCGGGCGATCGATTCGATCCAGCAGACCGACAAGAAGAGCCGCCTCAAGACGGCATATCAGCTCGCCGAGGCGCAGGCGAGCTTCAATCCGGAGCAGCTCCGCCCCGGCGTCGGAACGCTGCCGGACGTGTGGGTCTACTCCGACGGCCGCGTGACCGATGCGGCTGAGCTGACGATCCGCGGCAACCTCAAATACGACAAGGTGGGCTCGGACAAAACCGGCAACGTTGCCATCGTCGCGATGAACGCCAAGCGGAATTACGAGCGGCCGACGGAAGTGCAGATCTTCGCGCGGCTGGCGAACTTCGGCACGGAGGCGGTGAACGCGGACGTCCAGCTCACCGTTGACGGCAAGGTCCGCGCCGTCGCCGGCACTTCGCTCGTCCCCGAGCGCTGGACCGAGCAGCAGCGCGAGAAGGCGACCGCCAAGGACAGCGTCGAGTTCACCATCGAGATGACCGCCGCCGGCGTCGTCAAGGTCGAGCAGATGCACAAGGAGGGCGACGCGCTGGCGGCGGACGATGCGGCGACCGTCGTCGTTCCCCCGCCCAAGAATCTCGCCGTGCTGCTCGTCACCGAGGGCAATTTCTTTCTCGAGCTGGCGATGAAATCGCTCCAGCTCCAGAACCCGCAGCAGCTCCTGCCGGCGGCGTACGAGAACGCCAAGCCCGCGAACTTTGACGTGATCATTTTCGACCGCTACCAGCCCAAGTTCCTCCCGCCCGCGGGCAACTTTGTCTACTTCGGCGCGACGCCGCCCGACTCGAAGATCAAGGGCGAGCCGCCTGTTTACGTGCCGAAGCCGCCGAAGGAGAAGAAGGTGGTCGGCGTGATCGACTGGAAGCGGGACCATCCGATCCTGCGGCACCTCCAACTCGGCAGCCACGGTTTCGCCGATCCGATCAAGCTGACTGTTCCGCCGGAAGCGGAAGTGCTGATGGAAGGACCGACCGGACCGCTGATGGTGATGATGCGCGAGAAGTTTTCGACGCAGTTCGTGATGGCGTTTGACGTGATCGAGAGCACCTGGCCGCTGAAGCCCAGCTTTCCGGTGTTCATGCACAACCTGATGCAGTTCCTGGCGGTCGGGAGCGAGATGGACGTTCGCCCGCAGTTCGAGCCGGGCTCGACGCCGCGCATTCAGCGGGCGCTGTTGCAGCGGGTGGCGCCGGGGATCACGAGCGTGCGCGTGAATGGGCCGGCGTGGTCGAAGGACGTTCCGGTGCCGGCGAACGGAGATCTGGCGCTTCCGCCGCTCGACCGCGTGGGGCTGTACACGACGTCGCCCGCGCTTCCGCCGTTCGATCAGGTGGCGGTCAACCTGCTCGATTTCAACGAGAGCAACGTGGTGCCTGTCGATCAACCGCCCGGGGGCGTGGGCGACAAGATCGCCGAGGGCGGCGGGAAATCACGCCTGGAACTGTGGTGGTGGATCGTCGCCTGCGCGGCGCTGCCTTTGCTCTTGCTCGAATGGTGGGTGTACACGCGCCGGGTGCACCTCTAGGCTCTGTCTGAAAACTCCAACAATCGCAAGTATCGTTCGATCATCGCCAACTTCAGCATGCCCAGGTAGCTGACGGCCAGCTTCTCAAAACGCGTGACGATCCGCCGGCATTCTTTCAGCCAGCCGACGCAGTTTTC
>JAICTV010000010.1 GCA_025936175.1 Phycisphaerae bacterium | reverse complement strand
TCAAGAAGGGCACCGGCGAACTCGGCGGCGAGAACTACGAGGCCGCGACCTACGAGGGCTACGGCCCCGGCGGGGTGGCGGTCATCGTGGAGGCGCTGACCAACAACCGCGCCCGCACCGCGCCGGACCTGCGCAGCATCTTCGAAAAAGGCGGCGGGAACATGGGCGCGAGCGGCTCGGTCGCGTTCCAGTTCACCAAGCAGGGCGTCATCACGATCAAATCGGATGCAGTCGACGAAGAAAAGCTGATGGAGCTCGCGCTCGACGCCGGCGCGGACGACGTGAAGAACGAGGGCGAGGTCTTCGAAGTGATCACCACGCCGACGGCGTACTTGAAGGTGAAGGAAGCGCTCGAGGCGGCGAAGGTGCCGACCGAGGCGGGGGAGATCACCTACATGCCGAACAATACGGTGCCGGTCGATGTCGAGGCGGCGCAGAAGCTGTTGAAGCTGGTCGATGCGCTGGAAGACAACGACGACGTGCAGACCGTGTCGCACAACGCCGAAGTGCCGGAATCCGTCACCGCATAAACAACCCCCCCCTGGTCTGAATAAGTCAAATCCCGACAAGCACTTCTGAAGAGGGTGACTGTCACCCTTCCTTCGGCATCCTCCCTTCGGCGGCGGCAAAGAGAAGCGGGCGAGCAGGAAGGCTCGCCCGCTGGTCTCTCGCCTGATCATGTTGATGACTCAGCGGCCGCTTGACGACCCGCCGGCGCTGGTCCCGCCTGCGCTGCCGCCGCTGGTGGCGCCGCCCGCGGCGGTGCCGCTGCCGGAGGAGGTTCCATTGGACGCGTTTCCGCCGCCGCCGGTTGTCGTGCCGGTGGAACCCGTTTGGGACGTTCCGGTTGCGACGGAATTGGCGCCCGAGCCGGCGGTGCCTGCACCGGTCGATCCGATGCCCGCTGCGCCCGCGCCTTGTCCGCCGGTGGTCGTGCCGCCCGTAGCGCCGGTCGCGCCCGCGGCGCCCGCGCCGGGCGCTGCCGTGGACGGAGCGCCCGTCCCGGCCGCATTCGTGCCTGCGGTTCCGGAGCCGGTCGCGCCCGCGTCGGGAGCGACGGTCCCGCTGGCGGTATTGGCGTTGGCGCCGCCGGTGTTGGAGGTACCGGCCGCGGTGGAACCGGTCGTGCCGGTGCCGCCCGCGCCGACACCGCTGGTTCCGGTGCTCGCTGCGTCGCCGGATGCGGCGGCTCCGCCGGCGCCGCCGACGTTCGATGATCCGGTCGCGCCTGCGCCGCCGGTGTACGGAGCGCTGCCGGAGGCCGCAGTGCTGCCGGTACCCGCGCCAGCCAAGTTCGGGCTGGTGCCACCGGTGCCGGGCGCGGGCGTCGCACCGATTCCAGAGCCGCCGCCGGAGCTGCCGACCCCCGATCCGCCGGCGGTGCTTCCGACGCCCGTGGCGATACCGTTGCCGCCGCCCGATGATCCGATGCCCGCGCCGCTGGTTCCGGCGGCGCCGGAGGAGCCGATGCCTGAGCCGGTGTTGCTGCCGGCCGCGCCTGTGCCGCTGCTCGTTCCAGCGCTACTTGTCCCCGCGGCGCCGGTTGTTCCGCTCGCGCCCGTGCCAGCAGTTACGGAGGACGTGCCGGCTGAGCCCGTCGCATCAGACGACGTCGAACTTGGACCCGCGGTTGAGCCCGATCCGGAAGTCGACGGTCCGCTCGCTCCGCCTGACGACGCAGAGCCAGACGATCCGCCCGACGATCCGCCGCTGGCTTGTGCCAGGATGACGCTTTGAGCCAGCGCGGTTGCCGAATGATCGAAGGCGATGGTTCCACCGACGGCCAGAGCCGCCGCGGCTAACAGTTTCAAATGACGACGACGCATACATTTTCTCCTTCGAGAGTCTGTGTGACGTGAATTGTTTCGTTGCGAAGGCGGCCTTTCCGCCGACGCGAGTTCAGCGGCGGGTGGCAAGGCCTGTTCCCCGCGAGCGGTCAGGCGGATTTTCCCGAGGAAATCGTCGGGATCAGGCGGGTTTCGTCGTCAACGGCGCCGCAGCAGTGGCGTGCTCGAGCTGTGCGATCGTCTCTTTGATCTGCCGCACGCGGTCGGGATCGAGCCGCTTGGGTTCATCGGGATGATATGCATCGTTCGTCGCCAGCGCGAGTCGATATTGCTCGGCGGCGGCTGCCGGATCTCCCAGCTTCATCAGCGCCTCCGCGTAATCGAGTCGCGCGGGGATGTTCTGCGGATCGAGTCTGAGCGCGCGATCGTAATCCGCGCGGACGGCCGCCGCATCGGGTTGCGGCAAGCGACGCTCGAAGCCGGCGCGGGTCAGGTAGTAGACAACACCCGCCGGGTCGGCGGCGATCGCCATCTCCAGCATCGCCTTCACCTGCTCCGCCGGCGCCGAGGCCTGGATCATCGCGGTCGCGGAGCGGTACGCGTAGTCGGCGTTGCAGCGGACCTCCTTCGCCGCGGCCTCGAACATCTTCGCCGCCTCGTCGACGCGGCCGTGGCGGATGGCGTCGTCCGCTTCATCCGCGCGTTGCTCGGCGTCGGCAATCGGGATGACGAGCGCGGCGATCGCGACGACCCACGCGAGCGCGGCCGCGCCGAAGACGCCGCCGATCATCGCGTTCGACTTTCGCTTCGTGCCCGCCGCCGACGGCGTCCGCACGCCCAGCGCCGCGCCGAGCACCACCGCGAACAGAATAAGTGGCCCTGGTTCGGCGATGACGAAGTCAATCAGGTTGTGGACGACGAACGCGCCCAGCCCGATCAGCACCGCCGCGAGGAGCCACGGCGCGGGGCGGTCGTCGATCGATTGATCCTTCAGCGATCGCACCGTCGTCGCGATCAGCGCGACCAGGAGCAGCCCCAGCGCCATCAGGCGGCGGAAGACCTCGAAGATGACGTAGCTCGAATCCTGATCGAAATCGATGCTTGCGGCACAGTTGATGACGACGCCGAGGACGATCGCCGCCGCGCCGACGAGTAGCGGGCCGCGCCCGGTGAGGCCGGTCGATTCCCTGGGCACGACCGGTCGCGTCAGTTCCCATCCGGTGCGGACGATCCACGCGAGACACAGCAAGCCGCCGATGACTCCGAGCTCCGCGAACGAGCGGACGAGGAAGTTGTGCGGATCCTGGATCTCCTCGGCAGCGATGGGCCAGCGGACGGCGAGGTAATGCTCGCCGAAGTTGCCCCAGCCGACGCCGGTGAGCGGATGTCGCGCGAGCAGATGCGACGCGGCGGACCAGTAACGCCAGCGGAAGTTCAAACTGTCCTGCGGGAGTGAGCCGTGATAGATGCCGTGGCCGACAAGCGCGGTCGCGCCGAAAAGAATGATCGCGACGACCGCGAAGTACGCCAACTTTGCATTAGCGCTGAGCCAGGCGCGTCGTCGCCCGCCGGCGAGATAGAGCAACGCACACGCACAGAGGAAGATCGTTCCCGCTGCCGTGCGCGCGTGGGTGAAGTAAAGCACGATCATCGCCGGCGGCAGGAGGATCAGTGCGGCGGCGGCGATGGGAATCGCGGCGGATCGATCGTCGCTGCTCCGCTGGATCGCGACGCCGGCGCTCACGATCGTCAGCAGCACGAGCACGGCGGCGAAACTGTTGGGCGAGGTGTTGAAGCCGATCATCTCGCCGCCGGTGAGCTTGCGCTCGAACTGCCGCGCGGAGAACGATCCCGGCTCCCAGCCGCGCTGGCGGAGTTCGGCGTCCTTGTGTTCGTTCCAGTATTTGATGTTCTCCGGGACGTCGACGAACTTGAAAACGAGCCCCTGTGCCGTGTAGATCAGCAGCAGTCCGAGACACACGCCGGCGACGATGCGCAACCGCACCCAGCTTCGAACGAGCTGCGCGACGGACCAGATGAGCATCGCGGCCGCGATCGTGTGCGACGCGGCGACGAGCGACAGGAATCTGTCGGTCGCCCATGCGACGCTGCACGCCGACCAGAGCGCGATGCCGGCGAAAAAGAGCTGCGACCACGTCCATCGCACGATGTACTGACGATCGACGAGGCGTCGCAGGAGCAGGAGCAGCGCAGGCAGCCAGCAGAGCGCGTCGAGAACGAGACTCGTTGTCGCGCCGGGCGATCGAGGCGGAGCGGGCAGCGCGCCCGGAACGGCGTCGAAGGCCTGCCGGGCCGTCTCCGACATCAGTGCCCGCGCGATCGCGACGGCCACAGCGAGCACCAACGCGAGTTGCGTCAGCCACGTCGCCCACGGCGGCGGATCGTCGTCGATCCCCGGGACCTTGATCTCGGCCTTGTTGCGCTTCGACCTGGCCATGGGCTATTGATCGGCCGGTGGGGGCGGCAGCGGGTGTTGTTCGAGCAGCGCGACGACGCCGAGCACGAGGATCGTCTGCGCGAAAATGAGCATCGCGCCGAACGCGGATTGCACGTGCGGGAGCAGGATGGCCGCAATCGACGTCGCCGCCGTCACGAGGTACAGACAGAGCACCGCCGTTCGCCGCGACATCCCGCGCGCGACGAGCCGATGGGAAAAGTGATTCGTGTCGCCGACGAACGGGCTCTTGCCGCGACTGATGCGGATGATGCTGACCACGATCAGATCATACAGCGGCAGCGCGAGAACGATCACGGGCGCGAAGACGGCGTACCATCCCGCGCCGAAGTCCTCGCCCCTGGGCAGGAACGTCGTGCGAACCGTCAGCACGCCGAGCACGAAGCCGATCACGAGCGAGCCGCTGTCACCCATGAAGATCGAAGCGGGGGGGAAGTTGAAGCAGAGAAAACCGATCAGGGCGCCGAGGAGCATGGCCAGCGTCGAGGCGACAAACCATTGGCCGATCGATGCGGCGGTGATGAGAAAGGCGGTGACCGCGACGGCGGCGACGCCGGCGCTGAGGCCGTCCATGTTGTCGAGAAAGTTGAACGCGTTGGTGATGGCGGCGATCCAGAGGATGCTGACGACGATCGATACAGTGGGCCCCAGTGCGGTGAGTACGCGCATCTGCGGGAACGGCACCACGAGCGCCGCCGCCGCCAGGAATTGGACGAGAAGCTTCAGGAACGGGCCGAGGGCCTTGCGGTCGTCGATCAGCCCCATTACGTGCAGGACGAGCGTTGCGGCGAGAAAGGCCAGCGCAAGGCCGCTTTGAAGCTTCGCCCCGCTCTTCAACGCCGCCTGCAACTCATCCGGAAACGCGTCGCTGCGGTAGATGGAGGGCGCGGTTGAGACGTTGACGAAGACCAGCACCGCGATCAGCGGCAGCGCGAACGCCCAGAAGATCGCGACCCCGCCGCCGAGCGGTTTGGGGTTGGCGTGAATCTTCCGCCCGCCGGGTTTGTCGACAAAGCCGAGTCGCGCCGCCATCCGCTTCATGGCGAACGTCAGCAACCACGAGAGGATGAAGCTGCAAAGGAGAAGCGCGAGGATCGGAAGGCGCATGCGTCGTTCGCTCGCTTCAGGATACCCGCGCCGCGCGCGCAAGAAAAGAAGAGGCCCGTTGCGGAGCCTCTTGGCGTTCATTTGCAGTCGTCCGCGATCGCTACGGCAACCGCGAGCGCAGCACCTCGATCTGCTGCTTCAGCTCCGCAAGCTGTTTGTTCAGAACGCGCTTGTCCTGCTGAGAGTGCGCGTGTTCGATCCGCCGGCGGATGTCGCGGCTCTCCAGCTCCAGGCGCTCGATTTCGGCGATCAGTTCGGCTTCGGGATTGTAGATGGTGCTCATGGCGGTTCACCTCCGGTGAATTCCCACGCTTCCCATACCTATTTTATCCCTCGAAAACGCGCGAACAACGTCAATTCCGCGTCAGGCAATCATTTGCCGCGGGCGGTTTTGACCGCATCCACGAAGGCTTTGGCGTTGTTGGTGATCGCCGGCCAGTCTTTCTTCGCCATCGCGTCCTTGCTCACCAGTGCGGAGCCCGCGCCGAGGAAAACCGCGCCCGCCTTGATCCACTCGCCGGCGTTCTTGAGATCCACGCCGCCAGTGGGCGTGAGCTTGAGCTGCGGCAGCGGGACGAGGATGTCCTTGAAGTAAGACGGGCCAAGCGCGGTGGATGGGAAAACTTTGACGACGTCCGCACCGGCTCCCCAGGCGCGCATGATCTCCGTCGGCGTGAAGGCGCCGGGCACGCTGATCTTCCCGTAGCGCCTAGTCGTTTCGACGATCTCCGGCTCGAAGGTCGGCGAGACGACGAACTGCGCGCCCGCCTGGATCGCGTCCTTCGCCGTTGCCGCATCGAGCACCGTGCCGACGCCGACGACGCATTTATCGCCCAACCGATCCGCCAGCATCTCGATGCCCGCGATGGCCTTGGGCGTGGACATCGTCACCTCGATCCCCGGCACGCCGCCGGCGAGAAGGGCGTTGGCGATATCGATCAGCATCTCCTGGGCCGGCGCGCGGATGACGGCGATCACGCCGGAATCGGCGATCTGGTTGAAGTACTGCTCTTTCGATTTAGGCATGGGGCAAATCTAGCGGAAGAAGAACTGCGCAACCATGGCGAACGTATTGGCTGGCGTATTTGCTATAGCGAGTTATAATTATTCCGGCGAGGATCGGCATGTCTCACGATCGGCGGAAAAACCGGGGCTTCACACTCGTCGAGCTGCTCGTCGTCATCGGGATCATTGCCATCCTGATCGGCATCCTGTTGCCCGCCTTGCGCAGGGCGCGGCAGTCGGCGCAGGCCGCGCAATGTCTCTCCAACATCCGCCAGCTCGACATGGCGCTCGCCGCGTATATGCAGGCGAACAAGAACCACGTCTTCCCTTACTACAACGGGACGAACATCCTCTGGCAGGTGATCATCCTGCCGCACGTCACGCCGCGCGCGGCGAAGTTCGACATCTTCACCAACAACGCCATCACCGCCGCCGAGGTGATCAAGATGCAACTCGGCGAGACGGTTTACTTCTGTCCGACCGCGCGCGATCCGCTGAACGGCGCGAACATCTCCGGCGGCGGCGCATCAGGGACGGCGTTCAATTGCTGGGGCCCGGTCAACTCCAACTTCACCAACGGGATGATGGGCTCATACGGCTTCAACGGCTGGCTGTATCGGCTGGGCATCTCAACGGCGGCGGATGACGCGGCGTGTCTCAACAACGCCGGCAACGGCGTCACCGGATGGACCACCACCCGCGCGCAGGACGCGATGTGGCAGCTTCCCGCGACCGGCAGCAGCGCCGCGGAGATTCCCTGCTTCACCGATTCGAACTGGATCGACGCCTGGCCGCACGAGGTGGATAAGCCCCCGCAGCCGCCGTACACGCTGATCACCGGCGAGAAGTCGAGCCAGGAATCGATCCGTCGATTTTGTCTGACGCGGCACAGCGGCAAGCACGTCAACGTCGCGTTCCTCGACGGCCACGCCGAGCCGATCGATCTTCAGGGATTGTGGAAACTCAAGTGGCACCGCGGCTGGAGCACGCCCGATCCGCTGCCGGTCGTGAAGTGACATCGTCGGCGGTGCATGCCGACGACGATGTCATCCTGAGCGGTACTCCGCGAAGGATCTGCGTCAGGGAACACAGATGCTTCGGAGTACCTCAGCACGACACGGCGCGGAGTTTCATTGTTTGAGATTCAGGAAGTCGCGGATGTGCTGATCCCACATCTTCTGCGCCTGCGGATCGGCGAGCGGGAGGCGCAATTCGTTGATCACTTTTGTGCCGAACGCGATCGCTTCCTTCCAGCAATTGGCGCAAATGTTCTCGTAGATTTCCTGGCCGAAGGCGTTGCGCATCGGCGGCTTCTCGAGCTTGGGGCCGACGCCTCCGTGACGCTTGCAAAGAATTTCGCCCGCGCTGACCGTCGCCGTTAATGGGTCGGCGAACTGCGGAACCGGCGCGCCGAGATCCTGCAGCGTCTTGATCATCTCGTTCTTCGGCATCAGATCGCCGCGGCGGTGGGCGACGTTGACGCCTTCGGTCAGCGTCTGAATCGCGTAATCGCGATGACCCGTTTTGAGCTGCGCGTCGCCGAGCAGTTGATACGCCTTGGAGATGTTCGGATTGAGCGCGAGCACGCGCTGGAATGATTTGGCGGCCTCGGCGGCTTCGCCCGCATCAAGCAGTGCTCGACCCAGGGAAAAATGCGCGATCTCGTTGTTCGGATCGCTTTCGGCCATCGCGCGATAGCGCTCGATTTGTCCTGCTGCAGTCTCTGCCACTTTTTGTCCACTCCGGTCAGTGTTGGTGTTGCGTTGGATTATACGCGCCGTTGGCGAGATCGCTCACACGGCCGAGCTCTTTCGGGCGGTAATCTCCTTTTGAAAGGGCCGTGCGATCCGCCCAATAGACCGTCCGATCCGGCTGCCGCTGCGCGTAATAACGGAAGAGCGCAAGATTCGTGGCGGCGTCGCGATCCTGCGCGCGGATGATCGGGGCGTCATCCGGCCAGAGCACGTCGATGTTGTAAACCGGCTCGCCGTGCGCGTTGTCTTCCTCGTTGAAGTGATACAGGACGATCGCCGGCGTCTTCACCAGCGTCGGCAGGCGGCGATCGAAGGTGATGCTCGGGAAGCTGTAGGGATCATCTCGCATCAGCCGGTTGAGCTGCGGCATGGCGCGCAGCGAGAACGCGACGATGATCGCGCTGGTCAGTGTAACGAGCCACGACCGCGCGCGCGGAAACGTCTCGCAGAGCGTCTCCACGCCGATCAGCGTGACGACGATCACCGCCGGCGCGACCAGCACGATGTAATGCGCCAGCAGGTACGCGAAGAACGCGTAGAGCGCCACGAACAGCACGATGAACGCGACGAAGATCCACCGTTGCCCCCGAAGCCCGAGCAAACCGATCGGGAACGCGATCAGCATCAGCTCGCACGGCAGCGAATAACGCGCGATCCGCGGGAAGCGGTCCTGCGTCCATGTTTTCCACAGCCGCCGCGGCTGGTGCTCCTGCGCCGCCGATACCGTGAACTCCTGGTAGTATTTCAACCGCTGCAACAACGTCGTCTGCGGGCGGGCGTCCGGATCGTATTGATGAAACCCAAAGGTCATTTGCGGCGTGAACAGCTCGCAGTAGCGGTGGTACGGCGTCTCGAAGAAGTTCCCCGTCACGCCGCGGTTGAAGAGGAGTTGCAGCGAGAGGAACGGCAGCGCGCAGGCGACGATGATGCCGACCGCCTGCGCGATCTCGCCGACCGTCCGCCGGCGGATCGTCCAGAGCATGCCCGCGCCGATCGGCAGCGCGTAGCAGAGCGCATCGACCGGTCGCGTGATCGCGGCCCATCCGCCGAGAAATCCGATCACCGCCGCCCACGCCAGCGTCGGCCGCTCGCGCCAGCGCAGCCACGCCCAGATGATGAGCAGCCCGAGCAGCACCATCACGCTGTGTGAGATGACGATCAGCGACACGTAACGGAACTGCGTCAGTGACATCAGCAGCAGCGCGGCGAGCATCGCATACACGCCGTCCATCAGGTCGCAGACGATCAGGAAGAACATCGCCGTGCACGCGCCCGCGACCATCGCGGGCATGAGCCAGTAGTGCAGCTTCAGCCAATCGACCGGCAGATAAAGCAGGGCGGTGCCGGGGAAGTAGATCGACGCGTAGACCGGCTTGACGAAGATGTGGAACGACTCGAACGAATCCGCGCAGGGATGCTGCGGCATCCACAGCCGCCCGCGCGAGAGCATCCGCACCTGCAGCATGTGCATGTACTCGTCGTGAATCTTCGGAAACGGCTCGCGACC
The DNA here is from genome assembly GCA_025936175.1 of Phycisphaerae bacterium. Lineage (GTDB taxonomy): Bacteria > Planctomycetota > Phycisphaerae > Tepidisphaerales > Tepidisphaeraceae > JAICTV01. The sequence goes on along the minus strand of JAICTV010000010.1, from coordinate 39,841 downwards.
CTGCATCGCGCCCGACCAGATGAAGAACGCGGCAGCGACGACGAAGACGACGGCCGCGCCGACCGCCCGCCCGCGCGGTGAGAGCTGACGCAGTCGATCGATCGCACGAGTTGTTCGCCGAAACACCGGGGGCAGCGACGCGATGGCGATCAGCGGCGTCATCACCCAGATCGTCGGCGCGGCGCCGTACTCCCCGCGCCCGATCACGAGCCAGAGCTGCACGCCCACCACGAGCAGCAGCAACACCGCGACTCGGCGGAAGGTCGGACTCATCTCATCATCGCGCAGTCGGTGGGCGGATCATGCCTTCATGCCGTCGCCGTAGTGCATGAGCGAAAGGATCTCGCTGCGACTCGACGGGTTTTCCTTGAAGATGCCGCGCAGCGCGCTGGTGACCATCGTGCTGCCGTGCTTTTTCGCGCCGCGGATCGTCATGCAGGTGTGGGTTGCTTCGATGACGCAGGCCGCACCGATCGGGTTGAGCTCTTCCATCAGCGCATCGGCGATCTGCGTGGTCAGCCGCTCCTGCACCTGCGGCCGGCGTGCGTAGCCTTCGACCAGCCGCGCGAGTTTGCTCAGGCCCACGACCTTCCCGTCCGGCAGATAGGCGACGTGCGCGCGGCCCGTGAACGGCAGCAGGTGGTGCTCGCAGAGTGAGTGAAACTCGATGTCGCGCAGCAGAACGACTTCGTCGTACCGCTCGCGAAAGACCGTCTTGAGGTGCCGCCGCGGTTCATCCTGCAGCCCCGCCATCAGCTCGCCGTACGCACGTGCGACGCGATTGGGCGTCTTGAGCAAGCCTTCGCGATCCGGGTTCTCGCCGACCGCAAGGAGGATTTCGCGCACGGCTTTTTCGATGCGCGGGAGATCGACTTTCGCGTCTTTCAGCTCGACGGCGTCGGAACGATCGGCATCATCGGGCGCGTTGACTGGCATGGGGGCGATTATAGGCGCTGCTACGATCAATTCGTAAAGTTGCCTGCATCTGATGAACCGCATCGCTCTGCTGCTGCCGATGATCTGCCTCGCCGCGTGCGCCTTCGCGACCGAGCCGAAAAGGAACGACGAGCCGCCGACGATCCCGATCGGTCTCGACGCCTACCGCCGGTGGGACCGCTGGCCTCTGCAGCGCATCGGCTGCCGCGCGTACATGCAGAGCACCTGCGACCGCCGCGGCGGAAACGAAGGCGCCGACGCGAGCCATTTTCTGTATCAGCTCGCCGACGATCGCAACATCACGCTCGATCTCGCCGGGCCTGGGATGCTGTACTTCGTCCGCTACAACCACTGGCACGGCAGCCCGTGGCACTACATCGTCGACGGCGCTGATCATGTCATCGAGGAAACGAGCACGAAGGATCCGCTTCATCCCGCGCCGAGCTCGCTCTTCGTTCCACAAGACGCGCTGCCTACGCCGCTGACCTGGACGTGGTCGGACACGAAAGGCGCGGATCTGTCCTGGGTGCCCATCGGCTTCGAACAATCATTCCAGATGCAGTATTCGCGCACGCACTACGGCACCGGGTATTACATCTTCCACCGCTACGATCCGGCGGCGGCGCTGTCGCAGCCGATCAAGTCATGGGACATCACGACGCCGCCGGATCGCGACGCGCTTGATCTGCTGCGATCGGTGCCGGGCAGCACCATGCAGCTGTTTCAAGATCTACCGCTGATCGCGGCGGATCAGCGGCTGCCCGCAAACGCCACGATCCTGCTGCCGACCGGGAAACTGGGCCCGTCGATGATCCGTCAATTGGCGGTGGTGCTTCCGAAGCGATCGGCAGCGAGTGCGGCGAAGGTGCGGCTGCGCATCACCTGGGATGAAAGACGCGAGCCAAGCGTGGACGCGCCGTTGCCGCTGTTCTTCGGCGCCGGCACGCTTTATAACCGCGACGGCCGGGAGTTCCTCGTCAAATCGTTTCCGGTTGCCGTCGCAACGGCGGGCGATGACGTCGTGCTCGCGTGCAACTTCCCGATGCCGTTCTTTCGCTCCGCCCGCATCGAGTTAAAGAACGACGGCCCTGCGATCGATCGCGTGAAGTGGATGATCCGCACCGAGGCGCTGCGCGATCCGGCGAATCACCTCGCCTACTTCCACGCAACGTATCGCGATCATCCGTCGCCGGAGAAAGGCAAGGATCTGGTGCTTCTGGACACGCGCGACGTCGAAGGCTCGCGCGACTGGACCGGCTCGTTCGTCGGCACCTCGCTCATCTTCTCGCACGAAGCCGTCCTCAACACGCTCGAAGGCGACCCGCGCTTCTTCTTCGACGACAGCCAGTCGCCGCAGGCGCAGGGGACGGGAACCGAAGAATGGGGCGGCGGCGGAGATTACTGGGGCGGGCGGAACATGACGCTCCCCTTTGCCGGCCATCCCTGCGGCGCGCCGTCGGCGAAGGAAGCCAAGTGCGATGAGGACAAGATCGAGTCCGCGTATCGCTTCCTTCTTGCCGACCTGTTCCCCTTCGGCCGTAACGCGCGGATTCAACTCGAGCACGGCGGGACGAACGAGTCCGCGGAGCATTACGAAAGTGTTACCTATTGGTACGGCCTTCCCGGCGCGTCTTTGATCAAGACGGACACGCTGAAGATCGCCGATGCAGTGAGCGCGAAGGAGCACCGCTACGTTTCGCCCGATGCATCGGAGCCGTACGAGATCGAATCGCGCTACGAGCTCGGCGTCGATCATCTCGGTAATCGCGAAATCGATCCCTCGCACCGCGACAGCGGTCGCACGACCCGCGGAACGTCAGAGTTCACGCTGACGCTGGAGCCTAACAACTGGGGTGTCCTGCTGCGACGAAAGCTTGACTACCAGTTCGCCAACCAACGCGCGGAGGTGTCGATCGCCGCGGATGATAGCGATGACTTCAAACCCGCCGGCACCTGGTACCTCGCGGGCTCCAGCACTTGCGTGTACTCCAATCCGAAGGAGGAGCTGGGCGCGACACAGCACAACGTGCAGACGTCCAACCGCCGCTTCCGAGACGATGAATTTCTCATCACCCGCGCGCTCACCCGTGGACACAAAACGATCCGCCTGCGCCTGCACGTAATCCCGACAGAAATTCCCCTCTTCCCCGGCGGCCCGACGCCGACGAGCGCGTGGAGCGAAATCCGCTACGACGCGTACTGCTGCGTCATGCCACCGATGCCGTAGCCGGAGGGCGAGGCTCCCGCCGAGCCGGCATCTGATGCACCGCTCGCGGCACGGCGCGAGCCCCGCCCTCCCGAGGCGTGCTGTGATCGCTATCATCACGCTGATGCGCGTCCTCATCATCGGCGGCACGGGTTTGATCAGCACGGGGATCGTCAAACATCTCGCCGCGCGCGGCGCCGACGTCACGATGTTCAATCGCGGGCGGCGCGCGAGCACGATCGAGTCGAAGATCGCGCAGATCACCGGCGATCGCGATGACTTCGCGGCGTTCGAATCACGTTTCGCGAAAGAGAAGTTCGACGTCGTCATCGACATGATCTCTTTCACGCCCAAGCAAGCCGAGAGCGACGTGCGGGCGTTCGGCGGGCGGTGCGAGCAGTTCATCTTCTGCTCGACGGTCTGCACGTACGGGGTGAAGATCCCGGCAACGGTCCGCGTCGATGAGACATTCCCGCAGGAGCCGATCAGCGAGTACGGGCGGAACAAGGTCGCGTGCGAGAAGATTTTCCTGACGGCACACGAGCAGAAGAAGTTCAACCTGACGATCGTCCGCCCGAGCAGCACATACGGGCCCGGCGGGCGGTTGATTGACAACCTCGAGTTCAACCCGCCGACGTGGGACCGCATCGAGCGCGGCCTGCCGGTGCTTTGCAGCGGGGACGGACTTGGACTGTGGGTCTCCACGCATCGCGACGACTGCGGAAAACTCTTCGCCCACGCCGCGCTCAACCCGAAGACTTACGGCCAGGCGTACAACGCGACGCGGGATGAGAATTTTACTTGGCGCGATCAGTATCGCGAGGCGGCGCTCGCGCTCGGCAGCAGGGCGAACGTAATCTTCATGCCGGCGGCCTGGATCGTCGCGCACGATCCGCAGCGGTTCTCGCTGTTGCGCGAGATTACGCAGTATCACGGGGCGTATTCTTCGGAGAAAGCCAAGCGTGACGTGCCGGAGTTCCGCTGCGAAATCGGCTTCGTCACCGGTGCGAAGCAGACGCTGGACGACATCCGCCGCCGCGGCGCATGGCGCGACAGCCGCGAGGATGCGCTGTACGACGAGATGGTGAAGATGGCGCTGTCGGCGGGGGTGGAAGCGGTGCAGTTGTGATGTTGGACCAGGTTGTCATCCTGAGGTACTCCGAAGGATCTGCGTGAGGGCACGCAGATGCTTCGGAGTACCCCAGCATGACGTCACTGCGGGGGCCGGCGATTCTTCCAACGACGGGCGGGCGCGGCGGCGCTACTGCCCCGACGCGACCATCGCCGTTCGGGATCGCGCGTCCTGGAGGAGTTCGCGCGCGCGGGCGTCGTTGTTGACGGCGACGAAGCTTCCGCTGATCTGCGCCGGGCCGATCGGATCTTTCAGCGAGCCGCGGGATGCGGAAGGCTTGAGATCGCCCGAGCGAATTGTTACGCCGGTCGTCGCTTCACCGGGATCGACCGTCGCGTAGCCGGCGCCCTGATAAACCAGCAGGTCGTCACCGCCGTCGGCGGCGTCGTTCATGACGTACCAGGTGATTGACGCGTTGGCGGCGGCGGAGTCGCGCATCCCGTTCATCGGCCGCCACAGGAGCTTGACGAAGACGAGCTGCCGAAGGGGGGCGGACGTGGAAGACGCCTTGATCGGCCCGGCAGACTTGCTCGCCGCGCGGACGGCCGGCGCCTCATCGGATACCAGCACGAACGCATCCGACCCGTCGGCCATGTGACCCGCGTACGCGCGGTCGAAGGTCTTGGCGAAGACCGTGTCCTTGCCGGCGGGGCGCAGGGTGAGCGACGCGGGCGTGCTCGAGCATCCTGCCGCAAGGAAAAAGGAAAAAGGAATAGCGAAAAAGGAGCAGAGGATCGCCGTCCGTGAGCGCGTGTTCTTCTTCATCCTTTTTCCTTTTTCCTTTTTCGTTTTTCCTTGCCTATCCCAATCCCAGAAGTCCGATCGCATCGCGCTCGACGATGCCGCGGAGCGCTTCGCGCGGGACCACCGGCAGGTTCGTCCCCTGCGCGAGCTGGTTGATGCTGTAGAGCGATTCGATGCACTCCTCGGCGTTGGTGTAGGGGAAGTCCGAGCCGAACAGCAGCTTGTCGATCACGCCCGCCTGGTAGCAGTTCACCAGTGCGTTGTACGCCTGCCACGCGCGCGACAGCAGCCCGCTGACATCGGCGAAGACGTTGGGGTGCTTGCCGAGCAGGCAGATCGTCTCATCGACCCACGGCTGGCCGAGCTGGGCGATGATGAGTCGCAATTTCGGGAACGTCCGTGCGACTTCGTCCAGCAGGTACGGCCGGCCGTATTCGAGCTTGCTCTCTTCCGTGAACTGGCCCGAAGGATGGACGACGATCGGCATCGACAGCCGCTCGGCCTCCTCGTACACGCGCATCGCGCGGCTGTCGCTGGGGTGAAAGTCCTGGTTGGCCGGAGAGAGGGTGATGCCGCGGAGACGAAGGTCTTCCTTGGCGATCTTCACTTCCTCCGCGGCCCCGGGCTCGGTCGGATCGATGCCGGCGAAGCCGATGAGCTTTTGCGGGTAGCGGCTGACGTACTCGGCGACGTAGCGGTTGGGAATCTCGGCGCGGAGGTAGCGGCTCTTGAAGCCGAGTACGATCGACTTGTCGACCGCGGCGGTCTGTGCCCAGTGATGTTCGGAGTCGGCGGCGGGGATGCTCCGCCAGGCGGACTTGGCCATCGTGTGCCGGGGGGCACGCGGGCGGAGCTGGCGCATCTCCCCGAGGTCCATCTGCCCGAGCTGCTCGGGCGTTTGCCAGATATGCGTGTGGCAATCGACGATCATCAGTTATCCCGCGCTGCGAGGGACGCATTCTCCCGCGTCCACCAAGCGACCGACCAAGGCATCCGAACCCGGCCAAACCGCGGCCGACCCACAGCGGCGCGACGATCCGGACGGCTAGTCTATGGGACGACAAAATCCGGGTCAAAACTAGCGGTTTTCCCGGACTTTTGCTGCCCCGTGACTGTTATCGGACGAAACGGGATACCGCGGCCAGAAAATGCGCAAGCCGCTGGCACTGCGAGAGTTGGCAACTACTTCTTTTCGCGTTTGCGACGGCGGAGTTCGGCGTCAATGAACTGATCCAGCTCGCCGCGATCCAGCACGCTTTCGACATTGCTCGTCTCGACGCCGGTTCGAACGTCCTTCACCCGGCGGTCATCCAATACGTAATTGCGGATCTGGCTGCCGAAGCCGATGGATTTGGGATCGCCGACGACCTCGCGCAGCTCGGCGTCGCGCTTGGCCTGTTCGAGTGCTTCGATCTTTGAGGTGAGGATCGCCATCGCCAGCCGCTTGTTCTGCTGCTGGCTGCGTTCGACGGAGCAGACCACGGTAATGCCGGTCGGCTTATGCGTGATTCGGACGGCAGACGCGACCTTGTTGACGTTCTGCCCGCCCGGCCCGGCGGAACGGACGAAGGCGACGAAGTCGATGTCGGTTTCGGGAATCTCGAACTTGGTTTCCGAAACTTCGAATTCCGGCACGACCTTCACGCCGGCGAAGCTCGTCTGCCGCTTGTTCTGCGCATTGAACGGGGAAGGGCGGACGAGCCGATGCGCGCCGGCTTCGACCTTCAGATAGCCGAAGGCGTAGGGTCCTTTGACGTGAAGCGTGACGTCCTTGATACCGGCCTGCTCGCCGTAGTTGCGGTCGATCTCCGAGACGTCCCACCCGCGGCGTTCGAAGTAATAGAGGTACATCCGCAGGAGCATCTCAGCCCAGTCCTGCGCCTCGGTGCCGCCCTGGCCGGACTGGATGCTGAAGAAGCAGTTCTTCGGATCGTTGGGCCCATCGAGCAGCGATTGAAGCTCGACCTGCTTGTAGCGCTTCTCGAGCTCCGCGAGATGCGCGTCGGCTTCGGCGATGGTGTCCGCGTCGCCCGCTTCTTCGCCGAGCTCGTAGAGCGCCTTGACGTCGCCGATGTTGCGGAGCAGCTCCTCGACCGGCTCGACGGCGGCCTTGATCTGCTTCATCTCGGCGACGGTCGCCTTGGCGGCGTCCTGGTTGTTCCAGAACCCGTCGGCGGACATCATGGCTTCCAGCTCTTTTCGCTTTGCCTGTTTGCCGGGTAAGTCAAAGAGAGTCCCGGATCGCGACGATCCGGGCTGAGAGGTCTTCGATCGAGGCGGAGAGGTTCTCGTGGATCATGGGGAGGGAAGCGTAGGCGGCGGAATGCGAAGTTGCAACTACGACCCGAACTCTTCTACGTCCTTGTTCTGTCGCGCGGTGTGACGAACAGCGACAACGGGCGACCGTCTTCGGGTCGGTCAGAAAGTACACAGCGTATGGGAACCGCTTGACCAAGCTTCGCCGCAGCTTGCCATGCGCAGTTGGAAACCGCGTCGGACGCCGCGAGATCGCATCAAAGGTCGCTTGCACGTGAAGCAGAAACGCGGTGCTGAGTCCCTCCTCGCGATCTTCGTACCACTGAGCGGCATCGAGGAGTTCGCTTCGGCGGCGCGAGAAACGATGAGGCGTCGCTTCATTTGCGCCGGCTGGATTTTAGCTTTGTCACAACGCGGCGCTTCACGATGCTCCACGGCTGCGCCGCTTTCGGATCCCGCTCGTGTACCACCACTCGTTCATCGAGCAGTTTTCGTTCCGATGCGCTAACGCGACACCGCCGCTGACGCCTGCATCGCGCCGTTCAGCGGGGCTTCTTCCATGATGATGTTGTTGTAGCGCAGCAGGGTGCCCTTGGCTTTTTCCAGCTTGCTGATCGCGACCTGGTACTTGCTGACGGCGATGGCTTCCTGGCGCTGGGCCTCGGCGAGCTGCTGCTGGAGGTCGAGCTTGCGGTTGACGAACTCGGGCGTCAGCGCTTCGTTGGCGCGCTCGCGCTCTTCGACGGCCGCCAAGGCGTCGGCGGCGGCGAAGACGGCGGCGCGGAAGCCGGCCATCTCTTCCCAGCTCGTGTCCACCTCGCGCGCCGCCTGCTTCACGTCCAGCGCGACCTGATCCACCAGCGCGCGGTACTGATCAATCGCCTGCATCCGCTGAAGCTGCGCGCGTTTCCAGATGGCGCGGGCGGCGCGGTTGCCGATGGGGATCTCGAGCTGAACGCCCAGCGAGTAGCCGATGTGATCGCCGCCCCATGAGTCTTCGAACGAGGTCCCCCATGCGCCGCCGATCCCCTGCGTGCTGACGTTGCCGACGAAATTGAGCTGCGGAAGCAGGTTGTTCTTCGCCACGCCGGCGGCGACCGCGGCGTTCTCGGCGCGAAGCTGCTGCTGGCCGAGCTCGAGGCGGCTCTCCATCGCCGTGTTGATCTGATCGTCTAGGTTGAACTTCACCTGCTCCTCCAGCGGGACGTCGGCGGGGAGGATAACTGTGTTGCTGGTGACCGGCATGTCCGGATCGTTCATCAGCCGCTTGATCTGATCGGACAGGTCCCGCACATGCGCGCGGGCGCGGATCAGGTTCGTGCGGCGCTGCTCGATCGAGGAGTTCGCCTGGGACATCTGCACCCGGCCGACGTCCTGCGTGCGGCGGTTGTAGAGGATCTGGCCCGTCGCCAGCGTCCGGTTGAGCAACTCCTCAGCGATGTGCACCTCGCGCTCGGCGTCGAGCAGGTTCCAGTACGCCTCTTCGATGTCGCTGACGTTCTTCTCCAGCGCGTCGCGGAAATCGAGGAGGCTGATCTTCTGGTTGTTGCGGTTGATGACGATGCGGGCGCGGTTCACGTCCGAGCCGAAGTCGCGCAGCAGCGGCTGCGTGATCTCGAGCGTCAGGTTGCTGGTCCAGAACGGATTGGGGGAATCGGGGACCGCGAAATCGGGATAACGGTGCGTGTAGCGCGGCTCGTAACGCAGCTCGACCTTTCCGCCGCTCTCCAACTCCTGCCGCACGCCCACCTGCGCGAAGTAGCTGCGGAAGATGATGTCTTCGTTCGTCCCGAGCGTGGGATTGTCCGGCGTCGGGGCGAGCTGGTGATCGGTCGCGTACTGGAAGTTGGTGAAGAAGGTCGGATCGAAGCGCGCCTCGGCTTCCGTGACGCGCGTCTCGTCAATGGCGGGCTCGTACCCGGCGACGCGCACGTCGAGGCTGTTGGCGACGGCGCGCTGGATGATCTCGCGCAGCGACATGTGGATGATGCCTTCTTCGGATCCGAGGGCGGGACCGGTCGCCGGCGGGGTTCTGCCATTGCCGTTGGTCGCCTGCGTCGTGGCTTCAGTCGTCGCCGGCCGCGTGGTGCCCGGCTCGGTGGTCGCGCCGGCCTCCTCGTCCGCGAAGGGACTTTGCAGCGTCGTGGGCAGCGGCCGGGTGATGCTCTGCGCGGCCTGTTGCGCGTTGGCGCGCTCGCTGCCCTGCAGGGCGCGGGGGTTGAAGTCCGCGATCTTGACGTCGTAGTTCTTGCACCCCGTTAGCGCGAGCGCCGTAACGACCGGCGCGGCGGCGGCGATGAGAAGACAGCTCGACCGGCGAAGAAACTTAGGCATGCTCAAGACTCCATTCCTCCCGCGGACAACACGCGCGCGTCTCAAACTCTGTCAGCTGCCCCGCGCACACGCGTGCGATGATGCCCCTCCGACCGGGCGAGCGCGGATTATAGGAATCACCACACACAACGCAAAAGACATCGACCAACGCGACGCTTCGCCGCGCAAATTCACAAGTGCGGTTTACCGTGCGCCGATAAAAAATCGCCGCACAGCACTGTGGCCAGGGCCCGCGCGACCGGCACAAATCCTCTCGTTTCCCGGCAGACCCCGTCCGGCAGCCCGCGCGAAAGACGCCGCGCCCGTTCCTTCCGTTGCCGGGCGGCGGCGGATTTTGTTAGATTACTTTTCATGCCCCCGTCTCAGCCTCCTCAACCTGAAAAAAGCCTCGAGACGGTCGTCGAGGAAGTGGGCCTGTACCCGATGGAGGCGTACGAGTTCATCCAGCGCGGGCTCGGCTACACGGTGGACAAGCTCCACGGCGAGCTGAAAGACCCCGACGCCAGCCGGCATGTGAGCGGCCGCGATCTTTGCGAGGGGCTGCGCGAGTTCGCGCTGCAGCAATGGGGTCTGATGGCCAGGACGGTCCTCACCCGCTGGAACATCCGCAAGACCTACGACTTCGGGCGGATCGTCTTCGCCTTGGTGGAGAGCAACTGGATGCAGAAGACCGACGACGACACGATCGAGGATTTCCGCGAGGTGTACGACTTCGCCGCCGCCTTCGACGGCGGGTACCGGATCGAGAGCCAGGTATGACGCGGTCGGCAGCGCCGGGGGGCGAGGCCAGGCAGGCACGACCCAGCGAAGCGCCCGGTTCAGCTCAAACGATTCCAGTCGAGCCGTTGAAACCGCGGCGCGGGCTCTTCGTGCTGTCGCTGTGCGTTTTCGCGGCGTGGATCGGCGTGCTGCTGTGGGTTTACTTCACGACGGTCTATCCGTCGCGGCATACGCCGACGCGGCCCCCACGCCCGCGGGCGACGGTTCCGACTCTCGCGCTTCGCCATTGATCGCGTTTTCCTCCGGCGGGGCGTGGCCGGGCGCATCAGGGCGATTGAGCAGCCCGCGGTAATCCCACACGCAGGCGGCGGCGGTCAGCATCAACTCGCCCAGCACCGTCCAGAAGCGCAGCAGGAAGCCGAGGAAGACGAGCAGTGCCTTCAACTCCGCGGGGTCGTGAAAATGCTGTCGCGCGACCGACGGCAGGATCGCCTGCATCGTCCAGAGAAACACCAGCTCGCGCACGCCGATTCCCCCCGGCGCCCAGAACGCGATGAATCCGGCGATCCACGCCAGGCAGTACGCGCCGGCGACCACCCACCACTTGTGCCAGATCAGGTGCAACGCCGGATCGACGATGATGTAGACCGCCGCGCTCTGCCACACCAGCCCGAGCATCATCCACAGCAGCAGCCCGATCAGCTTGCGCCCGCGCAGGCGTTTGACGATCTCGTTCTTGCCCAGCCGGCGGAGGATTCCGTTCGCGGCGGAATAGAAAACCCTCGGATGCAGGAGAAGCGCCAGCCCCGGCACCAGCGCCATCGCGGTGATCATCCACGGCCGCGCGTGCGACTGCTGCATCACCTTCTGCCCGAACCAGAGCAGGCAGGCGGCGGCGATGAGGACGTTGGCGAAGAGGAAGATGCAGACTTCGAGGATCTGGCTGGTCGAGACGATCGACCCCGGCACGCCGTACGGCCGGCAGAGGACGACGCGCCCGACGACCTGCCAGATCGCGCCGGGCAGATAGCGCGCCAGCTCCGATGTGGACCAGATCCGCACCGCCGCGCCGCGGGGCAGCTTGTGTCCGAAACCCTTGAGCGCCCGCCGCCACGCGAGCGCGCGGAAGACCAGGAGGAACACCGCGAACATCGCCGACGCGCCCACGAACCGCCAGACGCTGATGGCGGCGATCTGCTCGCGCACCTCGTGCCAGTGGTCGCGCAGCGGGCGGACCATGATCATCACGATCCAGACGGTGATGGCCAGGCCGATGCCGCGCATCAACCACGGCCGCGACCCGTGCCAGATCGCCTTGAAGCGCCGCCGATGCTTCGGGTCGATCTCGAGGATCTCGTCCGGCGGGTGCGGCAGCTCGGGACTCTTTCGCCGCCGCGGCGGGAGCAGGTTCAGTCCTTTCTTCCGCAGCCACGGACGGAAACGCCGGCGGAACCTCGGCAGCAGCTTGAGCAGGCCGTTGAGGATCTTGAGCGAGACGCGCGTGACCGCCCACACCGTTACGATCGCCAGCAGGATGCTGAGCACCCAGACGCCCTTCTTCGGCGCGTACTGCTCGATGATGCGCGCCAGCTCGTCCTTGGCCTTCATCTGCACCGCCAGCACCCACAACGCGATGCCGGGGATGACGATGGAGATGAAGCCGGCGACGACGGCGTAGGCGCGGTCTTCGATGTGCAACCGCCGGCCGCGGAGGACCCGCGCCGTGAGCTTGCGCTTGCCCGGGAACGTCACCAGCGCGAAGCCGATGAGGAAGACGGGAAGGCCGCCGGGCCCCGGAACGGTGATCCCGAGCAGGGGTGAGGTAAGGATCAGCACCCAGCCGACGACGTTGCGGACGATGAACCAGGCGTAATCGCGGAGGAAGAGGCGCGCGCGTTCGACCAGGTCGTCGTGGCGCGGTCGCTTTGGCGGGGTCTGGGATTCGACTTCTTCGGACATCTTCCGCGGCGATTCTAGCAGAGGGTTCATGAAGAATCCCCGTGCTCCGCTGCGCGCTACGCCCCGGGCGTAGCGCAACCAAGTGCAGCGGAGCCGGGGGATGTCCTTCTTTTCGAGAAAGCGTCCCTTCGACTACACTTGCCCCATGCACGCGGACATCGAGCGCATCCTCATCCCGCAGGAGAAGATTGCGGCGCGCGTGCGCGAGCTGGCGCGGACCATCGTCGCCGACCACTCGCCGCCGAAGATGAGCACGGGCGAGGCAGGCGAGGCAGGCGAGGCAGGGGGGGCGGTGGCGGCCGCGGAGATCACCATCGTCCCCATCCTCACCGGCGCGATGATCTTCTGCTGCGACCTGATCCGCCACATCCCCTTCCCGATGAAGATCGGCCTCATGACCGTCAGCAGCTACCCCGGCGCGAGCATCCGCACGCAGGGGTCGCAACTGCTCGGCCAGCAGCTCGGCGACGTGAAGGGCCGCCACGTCCTGCTGATCGACGACATCCTCGACTCCGGCGGCACGATCAAGCTGGTCGCGCCCTTCGTCAAATCGCTCGGCGCCGCGACGGTCAAGACCTGCGTCTTCCTCCGCAAGAACCGCCCGCAGGCGATGGAGACGCCCGTTGAATACGTCGGCTTTGACATCCCCGATGAGTTCGTGGTCGGCTACGGCCTGGATTACAACAACTACTACCGCAACCTCCCGGATGTGGTGACGTTGAGGCGGGAGGCGATCGAGCGGGGCGGGGCAGTCAGGTGACGAAACACGTAGATAGTGGATTGTGGATAGTAGATCGTGGAAAGGGCACCGCACCATCCACTATCCACTATCCACTATCCACGTTTTCCGTTCCCCGCGCTACCGACGCTGTCAACGCCGAAGGCGCCGCGGTCGCGACGCCCGCGGCGGCGCCGTCGCTCGCCGCGCTGCTCACCCGCCACATCCTCCGCGATGGCGAGCTGGTCATCCTGCTCCTCAAACCCTCGCTCTGGTTCATCATCCTCTCCAGCCTGCGCTTCGCCGGCATCGTGTTGCTGCTGATGATCGGCACCAAAGTCTTCGACGATTACCTCCCGCCTCTCAATCGGCTGGCGGTGATGGAGGCGGGCATCTTCCTGATCGCCGGGCGGGTGATGTGGGCGGTGCTGCAGTGGAGCGGCCGGCTGTACGTGCTGACCGACCTGCGCATCGTCGCGATCAGCGGCGTGTTCAACGTGCAGATCTTCGACTGCCCCCTGCGCAAGATCGCCCGCACGCGATTGGTCTTCTCCTCCCGCGAGCGGATCTTCAGACTCGGCTCTATCGAGATCATCCCCCTGTCCGACGACCAACCCGACGGTTTATGGCAGACGATCGCGAGGCCGAAACAGGTGCACGAGCAAATCGTCGCGACGATAAACAAAGCGAAGCAAGGCGGATGCTTAACTTGATCCGCTCAAGCCGAACGAAGACTTATTTTATGAAGACCTTCGCCTAGCGTTGCGACCGCGTGCTTCCGCTCGCCCCCCCTAAAAGACGCTCGCACGCACGCCGGCCAGCTCCCAGGAACCGTAGCGGGCAGGTTCGTAGATCTTGCGCCACGCTCCGACCGCTTCTGTTGTCGCGCGCTCGGCGTACCTTCGCCATCGCGCCTCATCGCCAATCTCGCGCGCCAGGAATGCCGCACGGTCGAATTTCGACAGGCAGTCCCGTTCCCCTTCGACCTCGCGGAGCGCAGTCGCAAGGTCGGACTGTCGCTCGAACCAGCCAACTCCTACACGCTCGATCGCCCGCGCGATGTCCGCGGCCACTGGGGCGGCGTTGCTGCCATCGGGCTCGACCCACCAGGTGTCGGCGCGCCGTCGCTCGGCGGGATTACGCAGACGAGCGGTCCACCTCCGCTGATCGAGGGCAGCTTCCAAGTGCGTGCGCATGTGGCACGCATGTTCGGCGGGGAGGAGTCGTCCGTCCGCGTCGGCCTTGATTGGAGTGTCCGCCGGCATGAACGGGTAGTAGACGCCCAGCCAAACGCCGACCGACCCGGGCGACCATCCCGTCGTTTCGGCGAAGTAGTTTCCCACGGCGCGAATGTTGAAGACCCAGACGCTCTTGTCGAGCCAGCGCCACCCGTTGCGAGCATCGACTTTGTCGAACCCGAGCTGCCGCAGCAACGGGCTGACCGCCGTTCGCAGCGTGCGATTAACGATCGCGGACGTCGAAGCCGTCTGGGTCTCCTCCGCGCGATTCTTCTTCGAAGCCGGCACGACCGCATCTTACCGTACCGAGACGCATGAAGGTTGTGCGGCGACCAAACAGCGCGATCGACGACCAACGGGAGGAGCCAGAGACCTTCCTCCGACCCACTAGGGGGGAACCTTCTCCTCGGCGGAGTACCCCGCGACTTCTTTTTGATCACTCGGTTCCCGTCGGCGAATCATTTCCTTTGGCAAGTCCGACGCCGATCTGGACCAGCCCCCACAGGATCATGCCGTAGTAGAGCGTCCAGATTCCGCCACCCGATGCCGAAGCGGAGAAGTAGGTCAGCGCGCTGCAGGTGATGCCGCCGGCGACGACGAGGGCGCCGAAGACGATGTGGAAGCGGCCGCTCACTTTCGCCGGGCCGCGGTCGATGCCGCGTCGGCGGTCGCCGACCGCGTCGACCATCAGCTTGACGAACCAGACCGCCGCCAGCGCCGCGATGATCCCCGACACCAGCGCCACCCGGCGCGAGCCGACGGGATCGGCGTTGGAGGGCAGCACGGTGAACACGTACGCCATCATCCCGCCCATGAAGATGACGACGACGAGGACGACCGCGAAGATCTGCCGGCTGCTCAACTGCGTTTCGCGCATGCGTCGGTGTTTCCCGGGAAGTGTGGTGGGGGACATCATAAGTCGGTCGAGCTTCTTTCGCACCGACGGGACGGCCGCCAGTCGCGTCCGAGAAATCGCCCGCGCATTCCTTGGAACGACCGGCTCGCGCCCGGGAATGAGGGCGGCATTCCCGGGGATGGACGGCGCATTCCCGGGAATGAGCGGCGCATTCCCGGGGGGGAAAGACTCACGCGACTGAATGTGTTCTTCCCGCAGCCGCGGGACGGCCGAATTTCTCGGCCCCACGCGCCGCAGCGCGGCGGAGGCGATTTTATCGAACCGTTGTTTTCATCGCGGCAATCGGTTGCTTCACGCCGGCCATCCAGATCTCGCGGGGTAGACGATCGGGAGATTCGAGGATCTCACGGAGGGGGTCATTCGTCGCGACGTCGAAGAGGGTGAAGTCCGCAAGCTCATTCACGTCGCCCTTCCATTGGATCGCCTTGGCGGCGTTGGTGGTCGCCAGTTGCCAGAGCGATTCGACCGGGTGCTCCGGGGCGATCTCGTGGAGCACGCGGAGGTCATCGACCAGGTTCAGGTCCGGGGAGCTGGCGCAGCTGTCGGTGCCGACGGCGACGTTGATGCCGCGCGAGAGCATCTCGCGCCAGCGGTGCGGCGGGTGGCCGAAGTAGGCGTGCGTGCGCGGGCAGTAGACGACGCTGGCTGCGGAAAAGGGGACATCCAGAATATCCCGCGGAGCAGCGCTCGGATTCGACGGCGTCATCGCCGGATATTCTGGATGTCCCCTTTTCCTCCCCCTGGCGCGGACGGCGGCGCGGGCGAGGAGATCGAGGTCGGCGTCGTCGCAGTAGTTCACGTGGGCGAGGAGCGTGGGCTGATCGAGCAGGCCGAGGGACTGGGCGAAGGCGACGGGGGAGCCGGCGAAGGCGCCCGGAAAATCGTCCCAGAAGCCCAGAAGTTTCCAGATGTCCTGGAAGGCTCCCGTGTGGGAGCGGATGACTTCGGATTCCTCCGGCGTCTCGGCGAGATGAATCGCCAGCGGGAGCGCGCGCTGCCGCGCGATCTGGGCGCAGCGTTCGATGTCGCGCGGCTCGACGGTGTACGGCGCGTGCGGCGTCAGGCCGATTTGCAGTCTCTCGCTCGCGAGCGACTCATCGATCGCGCGCGGCAGGAGTTGTTCGAAGCGGTCGCGCCGGCGCGCCAGGCCGAGCACCTCGCCGAAGCTCACGGCGCGCAGCGGGCTATCGCGCAGGATCGGGCGCGTCACGTGCATCTGTTGGGAGATGTCGCCGATCGTCGTGACGCCAAAGCGCAGGCACTGCTCGATGCCCGCGCGGGTGGATCGCGCGAAGAGCTCGTCCGCGTCTTGATTGGTCTGGCGTCCCATGCGGCGCGGGAGGCTGAGGATCCATTCGCCGAATGATGCGGGACGTTCTCCCGGCGCGGCGGCGCTCAGCTCGAGGTGCGTGTGCGCGTTGATCAGCCCGGGAAGGACGATCGCGGCGCCGAAGTCGATCGTCTCTGCGTCCGGATGAGCGTCGCCAGCGGACTTGACCTCTTGGACGGCGATGACGCGGCCGTCGTTGACGACGATCGCCCGATCGCGCAGCGCCGGACCGCTCCCGCCGCGCCAGATCCATTCGGCCCTTAGTAACAGCTTGTGCGGCGGCTCACGGCTGGTCATCGCGCAGCTCATCTTCGAGGAGCTTGGCGACCTGCCGCAAGTGCTCGAGCCGCTGCTTGGCGATGCGGCGGACGGGCTCGAAATGGAAACCGTCCTTCAGGCGGGCATCCCAGTAGCCGTAGGTCTCGCGCTTCTGGTTGGCATCGACGACCTGGCTGACGCCGTCGCCCTGTCGGCCGAGCTGGATCGCGCGGTTGACGAAGCCGATGATGCCGAAGTCGTCGAGGTTCAACGCATCGGCCAGCAGCTTCGCTTCCTCGTACTCCGGGACGCGATGGGGGATGGCCAGCAGGATGTTGGTGGCGCGGTCGATCAGCTCTTCGGGCGCATCGTTGCCGGCGGCGCTGACCAGCAGCTCGGCCGCCTGCTCGGTGCGATCGCGCAAATTCGTGCGGCCGAGCTTTCCCGCCGGGAGGCTGGCGTTGGAGCGCATCGGGAGCTGCAGCGCGTAGACGGCCAGCTCCAGGCCTTCCAGGTCCGCGTTTTCCGGCAGGAGTCCGAGCTTGAGCAGCGCCTGCACGCGCCGCCAGAGGCGCTGCGCGTCATCGGTGAGGCGCGCGCCCGCGGTGCCGTGGTCGTCCACGACGCCTAAGGCGCGGCTCAAGCGCTGTCGCAACTTCGCGTCCACGAACCGTCGCCTCCCTGCGGCGCCGCGGGTGGGTTGTGTCAGTGACAACACGGACTTGAACAAGTCATAGACTTGCAGCGCGGCCCCGGCACGACCAACCTGCCGTTGCCCGCGTCTGGCAAATAACGACGACCCTCGCGTCCCTTCAATGCTGCCGCCGCTCGACGACCACCCACATGACTGGCTAACCGGCGCTTGCGTCTTCTACCATATCGGGCATGACGCGTGTGAGATCCGCAATTATCTTGCCACAGGTTTTTCTCCTGTCGAGCCTGATTCTCGTCTGCGGCGCGGGTTGCGCGGGCGGCGGCGGGCGCGCGAGTCAGACGCCGCCGCAGAATCCGCCGGCCGGCGAGAGTGAAATCTTGACCGGGGTGACGCAGCTTACCGACGGATTCAGTCGCGCGGGCGAGGCGTACTTCGCGCCCAGGATGGACTGGATCGTCTTCCAGGCGACGCCCAAAGGCGAGAGCGATTACCAGATGTACGTGGCGCGGACGCTGGCGAAGAAGCAGTCCGATGACGCCGTCGCGATCAGTCAGCCTGTCCGGATCACGCCGGCGGGATCGAACAACACGTGCGGGTTCTTCTCGCCCGATGGGAACACGCTGATCTTCGCGTCGACCGGTTCGCGAGCACCGGCGGGCACGCAACCCACGACTTCGGCGGCGGGCTATCAGCGCTCGAGCGGGACCTACAAGTGGGAGTTCCCGCCGGGGATGGAGATCTATCGCGCCGACGGGTGGGAGCAGGCCGTGCGCGCGGTCGATCCGGCCAGGGGCACGAACCTCGCGCAGCATGCGCTGACGCAAAATGATGCCTACGACGCCGAGGACGCGTTTTCGCCCGACGGAAAGTGGATTGTCTTCACCTCCAACCGCACCGGCGACCTTGAGCTGTACGTCATGCGGCCGGATGGCAGCGGCGTGGTGCAACTGACCCATACCAGGGGCTACGACGGCGGCGCATTCTTCTCGCCGAACGGAAAGCAACTCGTCTATCGCTCCGACCGCGCGGGCAACGATCTGCTGCAAATCTTCGTCGCGGACGTCGTCCGCGATCGCGCCGGCAACATCACGGGCCTGGCGCACGAGCGACAGCTCACGCGCGACAACAACGTCAACTGGGGCCCGTATTGGCATCCCGACGGCCGGCACCTCATCTACGCGACCAGCGCGCACGGGCACACGAACTACGAGCTGTACCTGATGCGCTCGGACGGGTCGCACAAGATCCGCATCACCTTCACCGACGGCTTCGACGGCCTCCCGGTCTTCTCGCCGGACGGGAAGTATCTGATGTGGTCGAGCAAGCGCACGGCGGCCAAGACCACGCAGGTCTTCATCGCTCGCTTCCACATGCCGCGCCGGGCGTGACGCAGAAGGACGTGGCTTGGGCGTCTCGCCCGAGCATTCGAGCGGAGCGGCGCGTTTCGAGATCTGCGGCTCACGCCGCGATCGCTCGGGCGAGACGCCCAAGCCACGAAACGAGCGTTCGCGCCATCGGCATGACGAGCGACAATCGCGTGCCGTTATGACCATCGTCACCTGTCCCAATTGCGGAGCGAAGAACCGCGTCGACGAGCGGGCGGCGGCGACGAAGCAGCCGGTCTGCGGTCGATGCGGGACGAAACTTCCCTCGCCTTCGTCGACTACAGACGACGGACATCCCGTCGAACTGACCGACGCCAACTTCGCCTCGTTCCTCGCGGGCGCCGGCGAGAAGCCGGTGCTGGTGGATTGCTGGGCGGCGTGGTGCGGGCCGTGCCGGATGCTCGCGCCCACGATCGACGCCCTGGCCGGTGAATCGGCGGGGCGGTGGATCGTCGCCAAGCTGGATACCGATCGACATCCCCAGACCGCCGCCCGATTTCAGATCAGCTCCATCCCCACGCTTTTGATCTTCAAACAGGGCCGACTGGTCGATCAACTGGTCGGCCTGCAGCCCAAGCCCGCGATCGAAGCGCGCCTCGCGCAACACGCACGATAATTCGACGCTGTGCGATCCGTGTCATCCTGAAGTACTCCGAAGGATCGGGCTCCGAAGGCCAGATGCTTCGGAGTACCTGAGAGGGTGTTTATTTACAAAGCCGAGAATGCCGCAAGGCGTGTCATCCTGAGCGTAGTCGCGAAGATCTGGCGCAGGTGAACGCAGATGCTTCGCGGGCGTGTGATCTTCTTAAACACCCTCTCAGCACGACATAACGGCGAATGCATGGCTTCCACACGACGATCTACCAAGGGCCCCGAGCGACACCACGTCACTCGCGATCGCGGATGATCAAGTGCGGGTCGCTCGGGCTGGTCGTCGGTCGATGCTCGACCGTCACGACGGTCTGCGTGTGGGGGTCGTTCGCTTCGGCAATCACCGCCGAACGACAGCCGGTGCAGATTTGCATCGACACGAACAACACGAGCGACCCCTTCAACGTTGCACGGATCATCGCGTTAGTCGCTGTGGCTTTCGATGCGCGTGTTCTTCGTGTGCACCGTCTGGTCTGCCGGAGTGGCGTCGGTGTTCACCGACGGTCGCGTTGTGGCGGCGGACGTCCGGGATTCGATCGTGGCGTTGTCGCCGCGGAACGTCGCGCTGGCCGGTTGAGACTGGTCGGCGGGCGACGCCGCGTCTTCACTCGGGCCCGCGCGATCCGGGCGATTGTTCACCAGCACCGAGCTCTCGCAGCTGATCAGGCCTGCGGCCACGATTGTCGTCGCCAGGATCGTCGTCAGACGGTTCATCGGTTGGCTCCTTCCGAAAGGGTGTTTCCCGCGGACATACAAATCTCGCGCCAAACACGTCGATCCCCGAAGCTCTAGGTGAAGCCCATTGAAGCAATTCCCCGTCCGCATCCGACGCGCTTGATTCGCTCGACTGCCGGCGGTCTTGCGCCTGCGCACACGCCGAGCCCGGCACGGCGGGGCGATCGAATGCGCGTACGAGCAAGTCAGGTGCTGATGGTTGGCGGAGGTGTGCCGGGGCAAGAACCCTTAGTCGGCGAAGGTCCCGTGCGGTAGCATTTGTGGACGATGCGCGAGCGCGTCGCGGTCATCCTCGCTGCCGTCGCGGTCGGGACGCTGTTGGGGGGCGGGGTTGTCGCATTGTTGATTGCACACACCCGCAGCAGCCGGGTCATTGAGGGACATTCGATCGACTACTGGGTCGTCGCCCTGGCGAGCGAGGACACCACGCTGCGGGTGAAGGCAATTGACACGCTGCCGCTGTTCGGCGACGACGGGATTGCGCCGGCGATCGAGCAGCTCGACCGGGAGAAAGCGCAAGGCGCGGCGGTCGAAGCGCTCGCCGGCATCGGCAGCCCGGCCGCGGTGAAGGCGCTGGCGGAGCGATTAGCCGCCCGCGACGACAACGCCGCCGGACGCATTGCGGCGCTGCGCGCGCTCGATCGCATCGGCGCGGCCGCCGCCCTTGCGACGCCGGCGGCGGCGAGGCTGCTGGACGATGATCGAGCCGGACCCGCGGCGGCCGCGTTCCTCATCCACGTTCGTCCCAATCCGCAAGCGCTCCAGATCGTCATCGACGTCGCGCTGCGCGGGTCGAGCGATTGGCGGAAGCTCGATGCGATCGAAGTGCTCGGCGCGGCGGCGGCGAAGGACACGTCCCTCGAAGCGGTTCTGCTGCGGGCGGCGCGAGCCGATAGTGCCAGTGTGCGCGTGGCCGCGATCACGGCGGTGTGCAAGCTGCCGAAACCTTCAGCGGATGCGGTGCCGGACATGCTCGCGCTGGCGCGGGAAGGCGATCGCAAAGCGCTGGCCGCCGTGCAGATCGGCCTCGGCGCGACCAGCGCCGCCGGCATCGCCGAGATGGCCAAGGCGGTGCGTGATCCCTCGCCCCTGGTGCGGCGGACGATCTCGGCGGCGCTGGCGCAGATGACACTGAATCAGCCACGCGCCGTCGCGCCGCTTTTGGTCCTCGCAGACGATCCTGATCGCTACGTTTGCGATCCGGCGCTGACGGCGCTGGTGTCGCTGTGCGTCTACGATCCTCTGTTCCAACAGGCCCAACTGCGCGGGCCGAGCGTGCAACTGCGGCGTTTGATCGCTCAGCGGCTGGCGCACGATTCCGCGGCGGGGGTCGAAGATCTGGCGCTGATGCTCGATGACGCCGACGACCAGGTGCGTGAAACCATCCGCAACGGCGTGACCGAGCTGTGGGACCGCGAGCATTCGCCATTGCTCACGGGACTTTCATCGAGCTTTTCCAGCGAGCGGGCGCTCAGCGTTCGATTGCTGCCGTACCTCCGCGGCGCCGCCGGCCGCATCGATCTAATCCTGGCGGCGATGGACGACCCCGAGCCGCGCGTCCGCCTCGCGGCGGTGCAGACGATGGGGCGCGGGATCATCTCCCCGCGGATGCGCGAGCGGCTAGAGCAGGCGTGCGAGAAGGACGATTCGTGGGAGGTCCGCGCCTCGGCGGTACGAGTGCTTGATCAAACCGCGCGCAGGTGAGGCAAGCAGGCGGCGGAGGTCCGTTGGATCACTCAGGCGCAAAATGATAGCCCCACGCGGAAGCATGGGGTTTCATCAGCACGTTCGGGATGTAACCGCGCCCGAAAGGATGCGATCGCGCAAAAGCGCGCCGGTCAGCTCTTCGCGCCCGGCGTGATCGTGGTCACGGTCACTTTCTTGTGATGCTTCTTGTGGTGACGGCGATGCTTGCGATGCTTCTTCACCCGAATCACCTTCTTGTGCTGCTTCTGCTTGTGCTGCTTCTTGTGCTTGTTCCCGCCGGTCTTTGCGGCGGTCGGAGTGGCGGGTTTGACCGCCGCCGCGCCGAGTGTCCGCGGCGCAGCGAGCGCGGGTGCCGCCGACGCGGAGGCGATGAAGCCGATCATGACCAGAACGGCGAATAATTTCGAGCGCATTTGCGATGCCCTTTACAGTTGGTTTAGCGACTCACTCTCTTAAACGCTCATCGGCGCGATTTGTTGCGGCGGATGAATCTTAACCCTTGGATGCCGCCGCACCGAAGATCATTGCGAAAAACTCCTTCATCTCACGCCAGGATTTTTCGTCCGCCTCCTTGTTATACGCGATTCCGTCGATGCCGAACTTGTCGGCGTTGGGATTGGTGAAGGCGTGCTTGGCGCCGGGATAGTTCACTATCTTCACATCGACGCCGGCGGCGTCCATCTCTTTTTGGAAGGCCTCGATCTGTTCTTTCGGCACGAACGGGTCGGCCATGCCGTTGAGGGCCAGAACCTTGGCCTTGATCTTCCCCTTCTCCGCCGGCTGATCGGTCGAGAGGATGCCGTGGAAGGCGACGACGCCTTTGAGATCGTCGCCCGCCCGCGCCATCTCGAGCACCGTCGCTCCGCCGAAGCAGTATCCGATGGCGGCGAGGTTGTCCGAATCGACGTGCGCCTCCTTCTTAAGCTGTTCGATCGCGAGCTTGCCGCGCGTCCGCCGCCAGCCCTTGTTGACGGCTTCGTTCATCTTCTGCTGCGCGACCTTCGGGTCGGCGGTGCTGAAACCGTCGCCGTAGATATCGCCGGCGAAGGCGACGTAGCCCAGCTCCGCGAGCTGTTTACAACGGGACTGGATGTAATCGTTGAGTCCCCACCATTCGTGGACGACCACGACGCCGGGCCGCTTGCCTTTGACCGCGTCGTCGTACGCGAGGAAGCCTTTGAGGGTCTGATCGCCGTCTTTGTACTCGACGGTCTGCGTTTTGATCTCGGCGCGAGCGATCGCCGCGGCGATCAGGACGACGGCGGCAGCGCAGCAGGTTTTCATTCGCATGTGTTTCGTTCCTTCCCGGCGGAATATTTTGCGAAGCGGCGGCGGATAGAGCAACATGCGAAACATGACATCGCGCGGACGAATCGCCTCGCTCGCCTGCATCCTTTGCATCTCGGTGTCTGCGTCCGCGCAGACGACGACGCACCCCAGCGCGGATCCGAAGGGCGGCTCCGACGTCTCGTTCGATCAGCGCAGCCCGCTGAGCGAATTGAAGATCCAGCACCTTCGCTACGGGCTGGAGGTGACGCCGGCACATGCATATGACATCGCGAAGGAGCGGTTCTTCCTGAATGTGCCAGAGGCGTATGACGCGGGCGGACACTGGGGCGTCATCGTCTGGAGCAATGCCGGTCGCGGCGGGGGCGGGCCGACGGATTTTATTGACGCGGCGGCGAAGCGCAAGCTGATCTGGGTCTCGCCCTGCAACGCGGGCAATGAACGCGGCGTCGGCGCGCGCATCGGCCTCGCGCTCGATGCGGTCTTCAACCTGCGGCAGCGCTACGCGCTCGATGAGAAGCGGACGTTCATCGCGGGCGTCTCCGGCGGCGGGAAAGTCTCGCAGATGGCGGCGATGGCGTACCCGGACGTATTCGACGGCGCGATCTGCTGCGTCGGCGCCAACTGGTACCGCGACATCGCCGTCCCCGGCAAGGCCAACACCGCCTGGCCGGCGACCTTCCGCAAGCCGCCGACGCAGTTCTTCGTCGAGGCGCGCGATCACGTCGCGTTCGCGCTCATCACCGGCGCGAAGGATCGGAATCGAGAAC
Organism: Phycisphaerae bacterium; assembly: GCA_025936175.1. Lineage (GTDB taxonomy): Bacteria > Planctomycetota > Phycisphaerae > Tepidisphaerales > Tepidisphaeraceae > JAICTV01. Next base: position 15,904 of record JAICTV010000010.1, on the reverse strand, counting down.
CCGTGCACGCGATTTACGACCAAGGATTCACCGCCGAAAAGTTCAAGCACGTCACGCTGTGGGACGTCCCCGGCATGGGACATCAGTCGCCGCCGATCGAGTGGTTCGAGAAGGCGCTCGATGAGATGGATGCGGCGGCGAAGCGGCGCGAGCACAAGATGAAGCTGCCGGCGACGCGACGGAGCTGATCGACTGCGGCGGACCGGCGATAATTGTCATCCCGAGATACTCCGAGGGATCTCGGGATATGTTCGACTCCGAGATCCCTCGCGGAGTACCGCTCGGGATGACATCGCGGGCGAAGCGCCACTCGCGTCACGCGAAACATTCGGCGAGGAAATCCTTCATCCCCTCCCAGGATCGCTTGTCTGCCTTCGCATCGTATCTCAACGCGGGCAGACCCTTGGAATCCGCAGCGGGATTGGTGAAGGCGTGACGCGCGCCGCCGAAGATGTGAATTTGCCAATCCGCCTGTGCCTTTTGCATCTCGTCGGCGAAGGCGTTGACCTTTTCGGGCGGCATCATGGGATCGTCCGCGCCGGTGCAGACGAGGATTTTCGCCTTGATCGCGCCCGCCTGCGTGTTCTCCGCCTTGAGCGTGCCGTGAAGGCTGACGACGCCGACCAGCGGCATGCCGGCGCGGGCCATGTGCACTGCCATCGATCCGCCCATGCAATAACCGACGGCGGCGATCCTGCTCGCGTCAACCTTCGGATGATTCCGCAGCACGTCGAGCCCCGCGTGCGCGCGGCCCCTGGCGTCGGGATTCGTCAGCAGCGCGTTCATGAGCTTCCCCGCCTCTTCGTGGCCGCTCGCGGTCACCCCTTTGCCGTACATGTCGAGGGCGAAGGCGACGTAGCCGAGTTCCGTCGCGATCTGCGTCGCGCGGCGTTTCGGATAATCGTTCAGTCCCCACCATTCGTGTACGACCAGCACCCCCGGACGTTTTCCGCCCGCGCCGGCGGCATCGTCGTGCGCCAGCATCCCTTGCAGCGCGACGTTGTTGTATTGGTAATCGACCGCTTCGTTTTTGATCGCCATGGCGGCTCCCTACAATACCGCCGACGATGAACGTGCGCGAAGGCATAGAAGGGCTGCGCGAATTGCCGGGCGGCGCGGTGCTGTCGGTCGGGAATTTCGACGGGATTCACCTGGGCCATCGCCGGCTGCTCGAATCGGCGATGAGGCTGCGCAGTGAAGCCGGCGGAAGCGTCGCGGTCGTCACGTTCGAGCCGCACCCGCTGACGGTGCTGCGCCCGCAGCTCGCGCCGCCGCGACTGACGGCGCCGGCGGTGAAGCGAAAGCTGCTCGAGGACGCCGGCGTGGACGAATACGTCGTGCTTCCCCCGCGACCCGAGGTATTGAACCTGTCGGCCGAAGACTTCTGGGCGATCGTGCGCGATCAGGTGCGGCCCGCGCACATGATCGAGGGCCGCACGTTTAACTTCGGCAAAGGCCGCGGCGGAAACATCGACCGCCTGCGCGAGTGGGCGTTGAAGAGCGACGTGAAGCTGCACGTGTTCGACCCGGTGACGGTGCCGCTGCTCGATCTGAGCGTCGTGCCGGTGAGCAGCTCGCTGATCCGCTGGCTGCTCGCATGGGGCCGCGTCCGCGACGCCGCGATCTGTCTCGGCCGCGCGTATTCGCTCTGTGGCAAAGTGATCAAGGGGTTCCAGCGCGGCCGGCGGATCGGAATCCCGACCGCGAACCTCGCCTGCGACAATCAGCTCATCCCAATGGACGGCGTTTACGTCGGCCGGTGCACCGTCTCAGGCACGACCTATCCCGCGGCCGCCAGCATCGGAAATCAGCCCACCTTCGAGCAGCAGCGGCATCAGGTCGAGGCGCACCTGGTCGGCTTCGACGGGGATCTGTACGATTCGACGATCGAGCTGGAACTGGTCGATTGGATCCGCGACAACCGCAAGTTCGCCGGGATCGATGCGCTCAAGGCGCAGCTCGCGCGTGACATCGCGACCGCCGCGGCGCGTTCGACGATCGCTGCCGAGCGTGCGATCGCGATCGCTTCGTGATCGCTCACCCGTTGATCGCGAAGTCCCTCTTCGCAAGCCGCACGCGCTTCGGTTTGTTCTTCGCCCGCGCGGTCTTCTCGGTCATGTCGATGCTGAAATTCCGGAAGCGCTCCGAAACCTTCTCGTCCGCGAACACGCCGGTTTCAATCCACTGCTCGTCGCGCAGGCCGCGGCTGCGGTACCCCTCGATCGGGACGATCCGCCGCTTGCCGTTGCGCGCGATCTGGTAAGAGAACCCCGCCGACGCGCGGACCTCTTTCCATCCGCCAATCAAATCGATCAATGCCCAAACCATTGGTGACTTCACTCCTCCCGGCGTTGGGCGTGATGTACGTTATGGATTCATCGGGTGCGGCGGATGGATGTGAGATTTGTTGTCGGGCGGGCGGTTATCGGCCACTCAAGCCGCCGCAGGGATGTTGCCGACGACACCTCCGGCGGCGGTTGCCGAACTTGACACAATATCGGTCGTATCTACCATCAAGCGCCGTCGGCAGTTATCGCGCTCATGCGCATTGGGGAATGGTGTAACGGTAGCACAGCAGACTCTGGATCTGCTTGTCTAGGTTCGAATCCTAGTTCCCCAGTTGTTGCCTTAATCGTCGTACGACCCGCGAATGGGCGGGCCGTGCGTGCGACGCGTTTTCGGGGCTTTGCAGGAATGGGAACACTTCTCGCTTTGCCCTGACGCCGCGTTAAACACACGTCCGCCTTGAAGCGAAAGGAGTCGCGATCATGTCGAACGAAGTTGCCCCCAGCGCTGGCGCCGCGCCGCGCGAAGCGTCCGCACTTGCCGCCATCTTTCAGAAGGCCTACGCCCGAGCCGTCGCATTGCAGCGGCTGGACGAGCAGATTTCCGTGCTGATCGAGCAGCGGCAGAAGCTCGAATCGGACTTCCGAGAGGCGCAGGCGGAGGTGAACGACGAGTGCGAGCGGATGCTGAAGATCAGCGCCATCGCGCCCGCGCGCATGCTGGCGCAGCTTGCTTCGCCCACGGAGATGGCGCAGGCGGGATTGAGCAGCAACGGGAACGGACGGCTGGTCCGCGTGCAGGCGCCAAACCCGTCGGCTCAGTAGCATCGACGCCGGTTATTTGTTCGCGTCGTCGTTCTCCCGCCGGATAGAATCCCGGTTCGGGGATGAGTACGGGCACCTCCGCCAACACCGCGCTTTCGCTGGATCAGGCCCTTGAAACGGGCATGGCGCATCATCGCGCCGGCCGGCTTGCGGAGGCGGAAAGCGTCTACCGGCACGTGCTAGCCCGCGAGCCGGATCACGCGCACGCGCGCTATCTGCTCGGCCTCATCGCCGAGCGCTTCGGCCGGGCCGACGATGCGCGACTGCTCTTCGAGTCCGCCGTCGCGCGAGCCCCCGATCACTTCGAGGCACTCAACGCGCTGGGAAACGTGCTGCTGCAACAATCGAGACCGAAGGAGGCGCTGGAATTTTTCGCGCGTGCCGTCGCCTGCGGCGGGCACTGGGCGATGCCGCATTACAACCTGGGCACCGCGCGGCTGATGAGCGGCGACGGCGCGGGCGCCGTCGCGCCGCTCCGCCGGGCGATCGAGCTGGAACCGAAATTCGCGCCGGCGCTGGAGAACCTTGCGGCGGCGCTGGTGGCGACGGGGCAGAGCGAGGAGGCCGAACGTGTCCTGGAACGCGCGCTCGAGATCGCGCCGCAGCCGGTGACCTTGAATAACATCGGGTTCATCCGCAAGTCGCAGGGCCGGCTCGATGAGGCCATCGCCGCTTTCCGCAGAGCCGCGGAGCTCGATCCCGCTAACCCGTCCATGGGCGACAACGTCCTGCTGACGATGAACTATCACGAGGGGCTTGACGCGCAAACGATCTTCCAGGAACACCTCCGCTGGGCCGACCGCCACGCCAAATCGCTGTATGCGGGGATCCAGCCGCACACGAACGATCGCTCGCCCGATCGGAAGCTGCGGGTCGGTTACGTCTCGCCGGACTTCAAACTGCATCCCGTCGGGTTGTTCATCGCACCGGTGATCCGCGGGCACGATCGCGAGTGGTTCGACGTGTTGTGTTACAGCGACGTTGCGCCGGCCGACGTGCTCACGGAGCACTTCCGCAAGGAGGCGACGAACTTCCGCGAGCTCGGCGGCGCCAGCGATGAGGCGTTGGCAACGCTGATCCGCGAAGACCGCATCGACATCCTGGTCGATCTCGCCGGGCACACCGCCCGCAATCGCATGCTCACCTTCGCGCGCAAGCCGGCGCCCGTGCAGGTCTCCTGGATGGGCTACGTGACGACGACCGGGCTGGCGACGATGGATTACGGGCTGTCGGATCAATACCTCGATCCTCCGGGAAGGCACGAGGCGTTTCGCACGGAAACGCTCGTGCGCTTGCCGCGCTCTTACGTGTGCTACAAGCCGCTGTTCGACTGCCCGGCGGTCGGCGCGCTGCCGGCGAGTCGAAACGGCTTGGTCACCTTCGCGTGCATGAACAGTTTCTCGAAGGTGACGCGGCAGGCGCTGGTCGCGTGGGGTCGGATTCTCCGGCGCGTGCCGGGCGCACGACTCGTGCTGCACAGCGATCGATCCTCTCACCTGCATTCGATCCAGGGGAAGCTGACAGAGCTTGGGCTCGATCCGGCGCGGGTCGAGTTCGTTGCCAAGCGGCCGCTCGACGCCTATTTCGCCGCACACAATGAGTTCGACATCGCGCTGGATCCGTTTCCGCACAACGGCGGAACGACCACGTGTGATGCGCTGTACATGGGCGTGCCGGTCGTGACGCTGGTCGGTGAGCACGCCGTCAATCGCGCGGGCTTGAGTTTGCTCGCAACCGTGGGATTGGACGAACTTGCCGCGGAGTCGATCGACGGCTACGTCGAGCTCGCGACGTCGCTGGCGCACGATCTGCCGCGACTCGCTGAGCTTCGTCGGACCCTGCGGCCGCGAATGCAGGCATCGCCCCTGATGGATGCCGCCGGTTTCGTGCGCGACCTCGAAGCCGCGTACCGCTGGATGTGGCGGCGATGGTGCAACGCGGCCGTCTGACGTTATATTGACTGCGCTCGAATCATGTACGTTCCGGGAGGGCTCACGTGAAGCTTTCTTCACCCGTCTCGTTTGTTCTGATTTTCGCCTCCGTCGCATCGTCGCAAACCACCAAGCCGTCGCCGCCGCAGCTTCATCTGCAGGCGATCGATCTGATGCGCGCGGGGCAATATCCCAAGGCGATGCCGTTGCTCGAGCAGGCGTACCGCGCGACGCCGCCCGCGCAGCTCGCACGTCCGCTCGTGCTCAATCGCGCCATGCTCGACGTCATGCAGAAGGTGAACGCGATGCGTGCGGCGAAGGACCTGCGTGATTACCTGCGGCTGCATCCCGAGCCGGACGATCAGGCGGCGAACATCCTCGGCGCCGCGTTGCAGACCGCCTGTGCGAAGAACACCCGCGTGCAGCAGAACGACGTCTTCCAGTCCGCCGCCAAACAGCTCGATCTCGCCGTCGCCTCCCTGGAGCAGGCGCGTCCTGACACGAAGAAGTGGGGCTCAAAGTGGTACGGCAAGGCCGACTTCTCTCACCTGCGCTGGAAGGTCGAAACGACGACCGATCACTGGCGCTTCGAGCAGGACCGCGCCGATCACGAAAAGGCGGATTGGAACAAGGCGATGGCAGAGGTGCAGCGCTACAACACCATCAACACCAATCCGGTCCACGCGCACCGCAACGGCGTCGACCAGTGGAACTGCCCGATCTGCATCGCCGCCCGGCAGAACGTGGCTCACGCCGAGACCGCGCGTCGCGACGCGTCCGATGCGGAGTCGCGCTACAAGGCGCAGCAGCAGGTCGCCGACCGCGCCAGGGCGATGATCCCGCAGCCGGACTGGAACGTAAACCTCGCGCCGCTCGATTTGAGCGCGGTGGTTCCGGCTCCTCCGCCGCCGGTGGAAACCGTCGCGCCGGCGGTGCCGGATGAGTTGTCCGGCAACACGCCGAAACAGTGATCCGGCACTCCCCGCTGTCATCCCGAGCTGACTTCGGCGAGCTCAGTCGAGCCGTACTCCGCGAGGGATCTCGGAGGCAACCGGCGTCCGAGATCCCTCGGGGTACCGCGGGATGACAAGGCTTGCGGACCGCAGCACGGCGGAGATTTAGCCCGACGTCGCGCGTGCGATATCCTCGATCTTGAACTTCGGCGTGCGGTCCATGTAGAGCAGGCCGTTGGCTTCCTGGTAGGTGTCGGTGAACTGCGTATAGCACAGTCCCGCGAACAGCGGCATGTCGCGCACCGCGCGCAGCAACTCCGTGTACTGCTGCTGGAACTCGCGCTGCGACATCGCGCGCTTGTAGCCCCACGTGTGCTTTACGTCCTTGCTGAACGCGATCCCGCCGAATTCGGTGAGCATGATCGGACGACCGTGGTGCGGGCACTGATCGAGCAGGAGCTGGCGGTGGCCGGGACGCTCGTAGGTGAAGAGGTCCACCAGGTTCTTCTGCGTCCGGTTGTAGCGGGTGCGGAGGCGATCGGGATCGCGCTCGTAATCGTGGATCGCGACGATGTCGCTGGTCACCATTTCCCAGCCGTCGTTGCCGATGACCGGGCGGGTCGGATCGATCGATTTGGTCAGGTAATACACGCCGCGGCAGAAGTCGCGCTGCTCCTTGACGTTGGGCAGATCAGGGACGCCCCAGGATTCGTTGAAGGGCACCCAGCAGACGATGCAGGGATGGCTGGCATCGCGCTTGATCGCCTCCACCCATTCGCGCGACAGCCGCTCGATCGTCTGAGGCGAGAAGCGATAGGGGCTGGGCATCTCTTCCCACACGAGCAGTCCGAGACGATCCGCCCAGTAGAGGAAGCGCGGGTCTTCGATCTTCTGGTGCTTGCGCACGCCGTTGAATCCGAGCCGCTTGACCAGCTCGACGTCGCGACGAAGGGCGTCGTCGCTCGGCGCGGTGAGCCCGCTTTCCGCCCAGTAGCCCTGATCCAGTACGAGGTTTAAGAAAAGCGGGCGGCCGTTGAAGACGAAGCGATCGCCTTCGGCGGCGACGGAGCGCATGGCGGTGTAGCTGGTGACGCGATCGATCACGTTGCCATCGCCGTCGCGCAGTTCGAGTTCCGCGTCGATCAATGTCGGCCGCCAGGGAGCCCACAGGAGATCGTTGCGATAATCGTCGATCCCGGGATCGATGAGCGCGATCTTTCGGAGGACCTCGCCTTCGGTCACCGAATATTCGTCGTCCGCGAGCAACTTCTCGCCCGCGCGGAGCTTGACGCGAAGACGCAGGCGATCTCGTTCGGGGCCCTTGATGATCGTTTGCAGCTCGAATTCCCAGCGCGCCATGTCCGGCGTCCAGCGCAAGGCGTGGATGTGCGTTGTCGGGACCGCTTCCATCCACACCGTCTGCCAGATCCCGGTGGTGCGGTAGTACCAGATCGAGTGCGGCTCGAGCTGCCAGTCCTGCTTGCCGCGCGGCTTGGTCAGATCCTGCGGATCGTCGTAGGCGCGAACGACGATCGTCGCTTCGCTTCCCGCTTCAAGAAAATCCGTAATGTCGATCTGGAAGGGCGTGTAGCCGCCATCGTGATGACAGGCGGCGGCGCCGTTAATCCACACCGTCGCTTCGTAATCGACCGCGCCGAAGTGGAGGATGAGCCGCTGACCGTCGGCTAGAGCCGGCGGCTGGATGGTGCGGCGATACCAGACGGCGTTGAAGAAGCCGGTCTCGTTGACGCCGCTCGCGGGCGTCTCCGGCGCGAAGGGAACCCGGATCGTGCGATCAAAATCGACGTCGGGCGGCGAAGTCCAGATCGCCTGCGGGTCGATCGCAAAATCCCATTCACCGTCGAGCGATTGCCAGTTTTCGCGAACGAGCTGCGGGCGGGGGTAGCCGCGCTCGGTCTGCGCTGCGGATTTGGTCGCCGGCTTCGATTTTCCTTTCCCGTTGCGACGCGGGCGTCTCGACGCCATGTGCTGATGCTCCTTCCACTTGCGAGCGGACGAATGTATCCGGATCGCTCGTGTTGGGAAGCGCTGCAATCCGCTCATTCGCACGCGACCGAATGGCATATCCGTTGCTCGGAACCGTTACAGGGACATTGCGCGCGGCATTTCGTCGCACGCCGCCAAGGATACGGAAGGAAGCGCAACCATGGCCAAGAGCAACGGACAAGCCGCCAAAACACGTCCGGCCCAGCATCAGTCTCGGCGGCCGGGACATGAGTCGGAAATGCGCCCGCGTCCGCAACACAAGCGGCCTGAGTACAAGGCGGCGGGGAAGCTGGCCGGCAAGGCGGCGATCATCACCGGCGGGGACAGCGGCATCGGCCGCGCGGTCGCCGTCGCCTTCGCCAAGGAGGGTGCGGACGTCGCCGTCCTCTATTTGAACGAGCACGACGACGCCAAAGAGACCAAGCGCATGGTCGAGAAGGAGGGCCGCAAGTGCGTCCTGATCGCCGGCGACATCGGCGACGAGCAGTTCTGCCGCGAAGCGGTCGAGCAGGCGGTGAGGGAGCTGGGCCACCTCGAGATCCTCGTCAACAACGCCGCCGAGCAGCACCCGCAGGAGGAGATCACGAAAATCTCCGCCTATCAGCTCGAGCGCACGTTCCGCACGAACATCTTCAGCCAGTTCTTCATGACCAAGGCGGCGATGCCGCACCTCAAACAGGGCGCGACGATCATCAACACGACGTCGGTCACCGCGTATCGCGGCAGCGGCGGGTTGATCGACTATGCTTCAACGAAAGGCGCGATCGTCGCGTTCACGCGCAGCCTCGCGGAGAACCTGGCGAAGAAAAAGATCCGCGTGAACGGCGTCGCGCCCGGGCCGGTCTGGACGCCGCTCATCCCGTCCACGTTCCCCAAGGAGAAGGTCGAGAAATTCGGCGGCGACGTGCCGATGAAGCGGCCCGGTGAGCCCGCCGAGATCGCGCCGAGCTACGTCTTCCTCGCCAGCGAGGATTCGAGCTACATGACCGGCCAGGTCCTGCATCCCAACGGCGGGGAAGTCGTCAACGCGTAAGCGATGTTCCAGAACCGAGACATTCTCAATGTTGTTATGCTGAGGTACTCCGAAAGCATCCGCCCGCCCATCCCCAGATGCTTCGGAGTACCTCAGCATGACAACAAGGGCGTGAATGTGTGGGGTCGTGAGGAGTGGTCATGAATCGAATCGCAGTCATCACGATTGTTTGCGTCATTGCCGCCGGTTGTCAGGACGATCGGCCCAAGGCCACGACAACCGACGCGCACAACTTCCCCGGCAGCGCGGACCTCGCCAAAGCGAAATCTCCCGACGAATCACAGCAGTCGGTGAACTCCGATCAGCTTCAGCTCGTCGCCGGCTTCTGGGGACCGATGCCGACCGGCGTCGCCGTCTCCAAGACCGGCCGCATCTTCGTGAACTTCCCGCGCTGGGGCGATCCGGTCGAGTACACCGTCGCCGAGGTGAAGAACGGACACGCCACGCCGTATCCCAATCTCGACATCAACAAAATCGATGATGCGCATCCCGAAAAATGTCTCGTCTCGGTGCAGAGCGTTGTCGTCGACGAGCAGGATCGCCTGTGGATCCTCGACACCGGCAGCATCAACATGGGCCCGCACAAGCCCAACGGACCGAAACTGCTGTGCGTCGATCTCTCAAGTAACAAGGTCGTCAAGACGATCGACTTCAAGAAGAGCCCCGACGCCATCCGCCCGACGACGTACCTGAACGACATCCGCTTCGATCTGAACCGCGAGACCGGCGGCCTGGGATTCATCACCGATTCGAGCGACTCGGGTCACAACGGCATCATCGTCGTCGATCTCGAGAGCGGGCAAGCCTGGCGGCGGTTGGACGGGCATCCTTCGACCAAAGCGCAGGAGAACTTCGCCCCGACTGTCGAAGGCGAGCTGCTGCTCGCGCGCACGCCCGGCAAGCCCGACGCCTATCCCAAGATCGGCTCCGACGGCATCGCATTGAGCGCGGATAAGAAGACGCTCTTTTACTGCCCGTTAATCAGCCGACACCTCTACAGCGTCAGCGTCGATGCGCTGGCGGATCGGAACAGGAGCGACGCCGACGTGGCGGCGACGATCAAAGACCTCGGCGATCGCGGGTACTGCTCTGACGGCCTGGGCACCGACTCGCAGGGCCGCATTCTGCTTACGGATTACGAGCACAACGCCCTGCACGCGCGCGACGCCAGCGGGCAGAACGACACCGTCCTCGTCCGCGACCCGCGCATCATCTGGCCCGACAGCATGGCATTTGGCGCCGACGGGTTCGTCTACTTCACCGCGAATCAGTTGAATCGTCAGCCGCGCTTTCACAACGGCAAGGATCTGAGGCAGCAGCCGTACTCGCTGTTCCGCCTGCCGCTAAACGCCGGGTCGCGAACAGAGACCGCGATGGCGCGGTGACGGTGCCCGCATGTACGCGATGCTCCCGATGTTCAGTCATGCTGAGGTACTCCGAAGCATCTGCGTGATCGAAGCCAGATCCTTCGGAGTACGTCGGGATGACATCTCACGGAGGGTCGAACGATGAAGCATGACAAGGCAAATCATCCGGTGCTGAAGCTCGGCGCTCTCGCGTTCGGCGGATACGTCGCGGCGCGGCTGGCGCTCCGCCGCGTCCGGAGAATCGATTTCCGCGACAAGGTCGTCGTCATCACCGGCGGGTCGCGCGGGCTCGGGTTGCTGTTGGCGCGCCGATTCGGCGCCGAAGGCGCAAAAATAGTGATCTGCGGCCGCGATCAGGACGAGCTCGAACGCGCCAGGCAGGACCTGCAACGCCGCGGCATCGACGTCACCGCCGCCCACTGCAATGTCCGCCTGCGGATCGATGTCGAAGCGCTCGTCCGCACCGCGGTCGAAACCTACGGCGGCGTCGACATCCTCGTGAACAACGCCGGCAACATCGCCGTCGGACCGCTCGAGCTGATGAGCGAGCACGATTACACCGAGATGATGGACGTGCACTTCTGGGCGCCGCTGCACGCGATGAAGGCGGTGCGGCCGGTGATGCTCGGTCGCGGCGGCGGCCGGATCGTCAACATCGCCTCGATCGGCGGAAAAGTCGCCGTCCCGCACCTCGCGCCGTACTGCGCCAGCAAGTTCGCCCTCGTCGGACTCTCCCAGTCGTCTGCGATCGAGCTGCGCAAGGACAACATTTACGTCACCACCGTCTGCCCGAACCTCATCCGCACCGGCAGCCCGCGCAACGCGATGTTCAAAGGGCAGAATGAAAAGGAATACACCTGGTTCGTGCTCGGCGATTCGATCCCCGGCATGTCGCAAAGCGCCGAGACGGCCGCCGACCGCATCGTCAACGCCTGCCGGTATGGCGAACCAGAATTGACGACCGGTCTGCCCGCGGCCATCGCCGCCCGCTTCCACGCGCTGTTCCCCTGCCTCAGCATCGAGATGAGTGCTCTGACGAATGAGTTGCTGCTGCCCGGCGCCGGCGGCATCGGCGCGGCCCGCGCGAAAGGCGCCGACAGCGAAACGCCCATCACGCGCTCGCCGCTGACCGCGCTCACGCGCTCCGCCGAGAAGGCGAACAACGAGGCGGCCCCGCAAACATGACCGGCAGCGCCACGATCAAGCTCGACAACATCCGCGCCGCCAGGGAGGCCGGTCTCGTCTATGTCACCGACCATTACCCCGGCATCCGCCGCCGCAAGAACGGCAACGGCTTCGTCTACTTCGATGATAAAGGCAAACGCATCGCGGACGATGAGACGCTGCTCCGCATCCGTCACCTCGCGATCCCGCCGGCCTACAAGGACGTGTGGATTTGCGGCAATGCGCGCGGCCACATCCAGGCCGTCGGGCGCGACGATCGCGGCCGCAAGCAGTATCGCTATCACGAAAAGTGGCGCGAGGTGCGGGATGAGAACAAGTACGGTCACATGATCGATTTCGCCAAAGCGCTGCCGAAGATCAGGCAGACCGTCGCGAGGCACCTGCGCCTGTCCGGCCTGCCGCGCGAGAAAGTCCTCGCCGCGGTCGTGAAGTTCATGGAGACGACGCTCATCCGCGTCGGGAACGACGAGTACGCGAAGAACAATCACTCCTTCGGACTGACGACGCTGCAGGACCGTCACGCCAGGATCTCGCGCGGCAAGGTGCACTTTGAATTTCGCGGCAAGAGCGGCGTCGAGCACGAGTTCGACGTCGAAGACCCGCGCCTCGCCCGGATCGCCAAGCAATGTCAGGACCTCCCCGGGCAGGAGCTGTTCCAGTATCTCGACGAGAACGATAAGGTCTGCGACATCGGCTCATCCGACGTCAACGACTATTTGCGCCAGATCACCGGTGAAGAATTCACCGCCAAGGACTTCCGCACCTGGGCCGGCACCGTTCTCGCGGCGGCGGCGCTGAAGGAGTTGGAGAAGTTCGATTCCAAGGCGCAGGCGAAGAAGAACGTCGTCCGCGCGATCGAAATCGTGGCTGCGAAGCTGGGCAACACCAGGGCAGTCTGCCGGAAGTGCTACATTCATCCCGAGGTCCTCAACGCCTACATGGACGGGCAGCTCATCGAGAACCTGGCGAAAAAGGCGGAGAAGATGCGGCGATCGGCGGGGACAAAACTCCGATCGGAAGAAGCGGCGGTGCTCGCGCTGCTCAAGAAACGCCTGGACGTCGTGAAGTCGCGCAAATCCGCCGAGGCCAGACGCGCCGCCCGCGCGCCGAAGACCGTCCGCGAGGCGCTGCAGCGCAGCCTCAAGCTCGTCGCATCCGACCCATCGTCCCACCGCCGCCGAAAGGCCTCGTGATAAACCTCACGCGCCGCCGTCGCCGAAGGCAGGCAAATCGTGCTGCGCCTCCACCTTTTCCCGACTTGAAGCGGCGGGCACATTTTTTGCCATTAGCGGAGTGCCCGGTGCTTTGACTGGGCTGTTGGCGCTGTCATAATCGCGCCAGCGAGCGGCGCGCTCGTCGGTCAGTATCGATGATCGCGCTTGTCGTGGAGTTCCGTCAAAGGAAGTTCGCCATGGCCGCACCCTCGTACTTCACACCCCAGAAGGCCAAGCCCTCCCGTCCGGTGCGTCGCTTCACCCTCGAGCAGGCGAACAGCGCGCTGCCGCTGGTCAAGCGGATCGTCGCCGACATCGTCGCGGCCCACGCCACCGCCTCGAGCCACCGCCAGGTGCTGGAAAGCGTCAGCGGGACCAAGGAGACCAACGCCGCCCAGCGCGATCTCGACGCCTCCATCGATCGCCTGGAGCAACTGGTGGATGAGTTGAGCGGCGTGGGCGTGGAGCTGAAGGACTACGAGACCGGCCTGGTCGATTTCGTCGGCCGCCACGACGGCCGCGACGTGTATCTCTGCTGGAAGCTCGGGGAAGAGCGGATCACGCACTGGCACGAGCTCAACGCCGGCTTCGCGGGGCGCAAACCCGTCAGCACGCTGCGCGAAAAAGCATGACCGACTTCGTCGCCGCGAGGGCAAGGCTCCAGCCGAGCCGCCCGCGCCCTTGGCGTCAAGATCCGAAATATCCCGTCCACGCGAGATTCAACAGCTCCTCGGTGATCGCCGCCGGCTGATTTTTCAATCGGCACACGTCCCGACATCGCTCGATCAGATCGCGCGGCTCACAGGCGCGCAGCTCGCGGCCTTCCTGCTTGTATCGCGCCAGCACGTTCCCGAGCAGCGACTCATCAAATTTCAACCCTGCTCCCGCCGCATACTTGCGGAAGATCTCCGCGTACCGCTGCTCGTCGGGCTTATCCATGTGCACGCGGTATCCGATGCGGCGAAGGAAAGCGGGATCTGCGCACGCCGACAGGTTCGTCGCCACGATCAGCAGAAGCTGGAACGGGATGCGGATCTTCTGCCCCGTCGCCAGCGTCACGTAATCGACTTGATGTTCCAGCGGAATGATCCAGCGGTTGAGCAGATCGGTCGGATCGATGCGCTGGCGGCCGAAGTCGTCGAGGAAGAACAAGCCGCCGTTGGCCTTCACGTGTGGCGGCGCTTCGTAGAAGCGCAGCGACGGGCTGTACGCCAGGTCCAGCTCAGCGATGGTCATCTCGCCGCCGGCGATGAGCATCGGTCGGCGGATGCGCACCCAGCGCTGGTCGAAGCGCGCGCGGATGCCGGGCGAATCGGGCATCTGCTGGTGACACTGCGGGTCATAGATGCGGATGATATTGCTCTCGACGCTGACACAGTGCGGGATCCACAGCTCGCCGTCGAGCACGTGCTGCAGCAACCGTCCCAGGCTCGTCTTCCCGTTGCCCGGCGGGCCGAAAAGGAACAGGCTGCGGCCGGACGACGCCGCCAGCGACGCGACTTCAACCGTCTGCGGCGACAGCACCAGCGGCGAGAGGGCCTCGCGCACGCGCTCGTGGGTGATCGGTGTTTGCCGGGCGATCTGGTATTGCAGCATCGACGCGTACGCGTCGAGCGAGACCGGGGCGGCGCCGACGTAGCCGGAAACTTCGTTCAATCGCCGCGCCGTCTCGCGACCGCGCTGCGTGATCGTGTAGCGGTAGGTGAGCGGGCCTTCCTGCCCCAGCACTTCCAGAAGTTGCTCGTCGCGCAGCTGCCAGAAAAGCTTGTCGACGACGCTGACCGGCAACTTCAGCTGATCGGCGGCCCACTCGCCCGTGAGACGCGAGACGGTGTTCGCCAGCTTCAGCGCCAGGTCGAGCAGCACCTGCCGCGCGATGCCCGTCTGCTCGGGCGCGAGCGGCGCGACGGGGCCGGTGAGCGGTCCGACCTTCGCAAGCTCCGGCAAGCCGGGCGGGGCGTGCGGGTCCTTCGTCACCGGCGCCGTATCAAGTTGATCGATAGCGGTCACGGCGGGCAAGTGTAGGACCGCCCGTCGCGATCACAACCATTTTCTAAAGTCCGCCCGCCCGCACCGCCGGCATATCCTTCCCAGCATCGCCGCCGTGGTGTGTTATGCGTTGCAGGATTGCTACGATCGTCAACAACGCAGCGTGAGGCAGACTTCGCGTCTGCAATGGAGAGTCGAGACGGAGCCGGACGCACTGCAATGACGGGCAAGGAATTGATCAAACTGGGCATTGAGTCCGGCCCCGCGATCGGAATCGCGCTGAAGCTCCTTCCGGCGGTCGAGAAAAAACTCCGCCGGGATGTGATCGAGCGCGATCTTCGCGCGCTCGCGCTGGAGCCCAACGCGTACAAGGAGCACATCCACTGGGCCGTTCTGGCCGAGGCCCTGATCGAGCACGCGGCCACGCAACGGACATACATCGAGCGTGATGCGCCCGCGCCGTACCGGGTGTGGGGCGAAGGCCTCGAGGCCGGCGCGATCGATCAAATGAAGAACGCCGCCCGCCTCCCCGTCGCGGTGCAGGGCGCGCTGATGCCGGACGCGCATCTCGGCTACGGTCTGCCGATCGGCGGGGTGCTCGCGACGCAGAACGCGGTGATCCCTTACGCCGTCGGCGTCGATATCGCCTGCCGCATGCGACTGAGCGTCTTCGACTTTCCCGCCGATCAAATCAAGCGGCTGCACGACAAGCTCGTGTCCGCGCTGCGGCGGGAGACGGTTTTCGGCGCCGGCGCCGGTTTCCGCAAGCCGATGGAGCACGATGTGCTCGACGACGATTGGTCCGTCACCCCCGTCACGCGGCGCGTTTTCGACAAAGCGCGGACGCAGCTGGGGACGAGCGGCTCGGGCAACCATTTCGCGGAGTTCGGGATCATCAAGATCGCGGAAACTAGCTGCGTCCCCGTTTCGATCGCCCCGTTTCGATCGTCGCGGCGATTGAAACGGGGACGCAGCTAGGCTCTGTCTGAAAACTCCAACAATCGCAAGTATCGTTCGATCATCGCCAACTTCAGCATGCCCAGGTAGCTGACGGCCAGCTTCTCAAAACGCGTGACGATCCGCCGGCATTCTTTCAGCCAGCCGACGCAGTTTTC
>JAICTV010000279.1 GCA_025936175.1 Phycisphaerae bacterium | reverse complement strand
GACGCGATAGACGTCGCCTTCGATCGTCAGCACATCGATCCACTTGCCGCCGTCGCTGGCGAGTTTTACGGGCTGCGAGGGCATCGTCGTCACCTGCCGAACGCGAAACCCCGCCGGCGTTTTCGGCAGCGGCGCGTAATCGTGTCCCGGTCCCGGGGGCTGCGTCTGAGCGGCGGCGACAGACGTCAAAATCGCTAAGCAAACAAGCGAAATTCGCATCCGCGGCACCATATCCGAAATCCGACAAATCCACTCCGCTCGTTTTTCCGTATTCCCCCGCGAACAGCAACAACATTCACCGGCTCAGCCGGAAGGAGATCGTCATGTTCGCCCGCAGTCGCAGTCGCCTCATCGTCGCCGCCGCATGGTGCCTCGTCGCGCTCGGCGCCGGCTCCGCCACATTCATCCTCTCGCCGCAGCGCGTCCAGGCGGAAGAGAAGAAGCCGATGATGGAGAAGAAGGACATCATCGACACCGCCACCGGTCCCGGCATGACGCAGGTCACCACCGTCGTCACCGCGATCAAGGCCGCGGGTCTCGTCGACACGCTCAAAGGCCCCGGCCCCTTCACCGTGTTCGCGCCGACCAACGACGCGTTCGCCAAGCTCCCCAAGGGCACCGTCGATGATCTGCTCAAGCCCGAGAACAAGGAGAAGCTTACGCAGATCCTGACCTATCACGTCCACTCGGGTGACGCGATCAAGGCCGCCGACGTCAAGTCGATGAACCTCAGCACCGTCAACGGCAAGCCGCTGATGGTGAAGACGGGTGACGACGGCAGCGTCTGGATCAACGACGCGAAGGTCGTGAAGACCGATGTCATCTGCACGAACGGGGTGATTCACTGGATCGATACGGTGTTGATGCCGTGAGTCGAATTCTGACCTCGCGCCAAACGAAAGCCTCGGGACCGCAGTCCCGGGGCTTTGTGTGCATGTGGGTGTGCTGACGAGATATGATGCACGCGGTGAAGGAGGACGATTACGAGCTGATGCGCGCGATCGCGAAGGAGCGCGACGAGCGCGCCTTCGCGGCGCTGTATGACCGTCACAGCGGTCTCGTTTTCACTCTTTGCCTCCGCGTGCTGCACGACAAAGCCGAAGCGGAGGATTTGTTGATCGATGTGTTCTACGAACTGTGGGAGAAAGCCGACCGATACGATCCGTCGCGCGGCAGTCCGACGACGTACCTCGCCACGCTCGCCCGCAGCCGCGCGATCGACCGACTGCGGAGTAAATCGTCGCGGTCCGTCGGCGCGACGATCACGCTGGTGCGCGACGACCACCCCGCGCCGACCGCCGATCCGTCGCAGCAGACCGCCGACGCCGAGCGACGCAGCATCGTGACGACCGCGCTGCAACAACTCGATCCCGCGCAGCGGCAGGCGATCGAGAGCGCGTACTACGACGGTTTAAGTCACAGCGAGATCGCCGCCAAGCTGAATAAGCCGCTGGGAACGGTTAAGACATGGATCCGCACGGGCCTCATCCGCCTGCGCGACAGCTTGCGCAGCCAATACGAGGAGACGACGACGCCGTGACGTGCGACGAGCGCCGAGATCTGATGCTGCTTTACGTGACGGACTCGCTCGAGGAGTCCGAACGCATCGAGCTGCGCGCGCACCTGTCGAGCGGGTGTCCCAAGTGCGCCGGAGCGCTGGCCGAAGCGCAGGCGACGGTCGCGCATCTGCCCATGGCGCTGGATCCGCAGCAAGCGCCGAAATCCGCGCGCGATCGCTTGCTCTCCCGCGTCGTCGCCGACAAATCGGCCGCTTCGGCGCCGTCCGCGCCGCGCGCACGACCGGGCTGGTTCCTCCGCACCGCCGCCGCCGCCTGCATCGGCGCCATCGTCGCCTTCGCGGTCGTCTACATGCCCATGCACCGTAAGCTCATGCCGATCCAGGCCGATCAGCTCCAGTATGTCAAACTCGCCGGCGACGCGACGCAGCAGCCCGGCGCCCACGGCCGCGTCTTCTGGGACAAGGACCACAACCAGTGGCACGTCTATGTCTTCGACATGAAGCCGCCGCCGGCGGGACGCGAGTTCGAGCTCTGGTTCATCATGCCCGATCAGAAAAAGGTGAAGGCCGGCATGTTCAACGTCGACGAAAAAGGCCGCGGCTCATTGTTCGTGGATGTGCCGGCGAACATGGCGAACGTCGCCGTCGCCGCCGTCACCGATGAGCCGATGGGCGGCGTCGATCAGCCGACGGGCAAAGTCCAGCTCGTCGGACAAATCCAGTAGGGGCGACGCCTGCGTCGTCCTCCGCCGCATTACCTTTCGACGGCAAAGCGGGCGACGCAGGCGTCGCCCCTACAATCTCCGCATGAGCCGTCTCTTCTCCCCGCTGCAACTCCGCGACGTCGCCTTCCGCAACCGCATCTTCGTCAGCCCGATGTGCCAGTACTCGAGCGACGATGGGATGCCGACCGACTGGCACCTCGTTCACCTCGGCAGCCGCGCGGTCGGCGGGGCGGGGATGGTGATGGTCGAGGCCACCGCCGTCTCACCCGAAGGCCGGATCTCCCCGCACGACAGCGGCATCTGGTCCGCCGATCACGGCCGCGCGTTTCGGCGCATCACGAAGTTCATCAAGGAGCACGGCGCCGTCCCGGCAATCCAACTCGCGCACGCCGGCCGCAAGGCATCGACCGCACAACCCTGGACCGGCGGCGGTCCCGTCGCGATCGAGCAGGGCGGCTGGCAGCCGATCGCGCCGAGCCCGATTCCGTTCGCGCCGAAATACCCGACGCCGCGCGCGATGACCGACGCTGACATCGATGAGCTCATCGGCCAGTTCCGCCTCGCCGCGCGTTCGAGCCTCGACGCCGGCTTCGAGGTCGTCGAGATCCACGCCGCCCACGGATATCTCCTGCATGAGTTCTTATCGCCCCTGAGCAACCACCGCACCGACGGCTTCGGCGGATCGATAGAGAACCGGATGGATGTCCCGCTCCGCGTCGCGGCGGCCGTCCGCGAAGTCTGGCCCGCCAAGTGGCCCGTGTTGGTGCGCCTCTCCGCCACCGATTACGTCGAAGGCGGCTGGGACCTGCCCCAGTCCGTGCGCTTCGCCCGCGCGCTCAAGCCGATCGGCATCGATCTTGTAGACTGCTCCAGTGGCGGCCTCATTCCCGGCGCGAAGATCGAGCTCAAGCCCGGCTATCAAGTTCCCTTCGCCGAGACGATCAGACGTGAAGCCCAAATCGCCACCGGCGCCGTCGGCCTGATCTCCGATCCCCATCACGCCGAGCAGATCATCGCCGAAGGAAAGGCCGACGCCGTCCTTCTCGCCCGCGCGATGCTCCGCGATCCCTACTGGCCGCTCCACGCCGCCGAGACGCTGAAGGTCGAGATCGACTGGCCCAAACAATACGCCCGCGCGAAATAGCGGCGCGCCCGCTTCCCGTAGCATGGGCGTCCCGCCCATGCCTCTTCCCGCTCGCAAGGGCATCGCCGGGACGGCCATGCTACGGGAGCGAAACCGGCCCAAAACAGCGGCAGTCGTTTTATGCCGAACAATCGCCTATAATGATGTCGATGCCCACAGCCACGAAGTTGTCGCCGTTGGATGTTGCCCGCAAGGCGCTCGCTCATCCGATTTCCTTCGAAGATTTTCTCGCCAAGCTTTCCGCCAAGGACAAGACCAACGTCGAGCGGCACGTCGTCGCCATCGGCGAGAACCCGCAACACGCCAACCTGTGGAAGCGTCTCGCGTGCGCGCTGATGACGCTCTCGCCGCACGCGATCAAGGTGAACGGCCAGCAATCGGTCCAGTTCTACATCCCCGACGGCAAGTACCGCATGCAGGTCTACGCGCTGGAGGACCTGCGCGACGGCAAGGTCACGATCTACACCGGCAATACGCTGGATGAGGCGATCAAGGCCGGCCTGCTGCACAAGAAGAGCGCCGCCACCTCCGCCGGCACGCCGGAGAACGGCTACAAGATCCACGGCACCGACGACGTCCTGGCCATCGACGCCCTCGACGGCGCCACGCCGAACCCGGCAGCCTTCTACAAGGACATGCTCGGCTGGAACCGCAAGGCGGTGCGCATCACGCTGCCGACCAACGCCACCAACGTCCAGATCGAAGCCGCCGAGATGATCTGCGCGCTGTCCGCGAAGAAGTGGCAATCCGCCCCGAGCGCGGCGTGACCTGCGCACGCGCAAATTCGAGCAACGTGATTCGCTCCCTAATCTGAAATTTTGAAATTTGAAATTTCAGATTTCCCGCGACGATGCGCGCTGATCGCGCGGCGCGTTGCACTTTCGTGATCACGTTCCTGCAATCGCGCAGCAAGTAGGGGAGACGCTGCGCCATGACCACGCACCCGCACATCCGAGGAGCGAAGCGCAAAGCCCGGCACTTTGTGCCGGGTACTTCCAACGCTCCTGCAAAACGAACCCAATCGAAGCCAACCAAAAACCCCGTTTCCAGTTCGCAAACGCCGTTTTCCATCGATTCCGATCGCGCGCGGATTACAAAACGAACCCAATGCCCCGTCGCGCCGCGCCACAGTTATGGTGGCTTGGGCGTCTCGCCCGAGCAGGTGCGGCGGCCAGCCGGTCTTGTGCGAAAATCCGCCGCTCCGCTCGAACGCTCGGGCAGGATGCCCAAGCCACCCATCAGTCGCGCACGAACCCGACCCTCGCGCGTAATACCGGTTATGCGGACGACCCTCCTCCTGGCCTTCTTCGCGCTCACCGCGGCGTCGCCAACGCGCGCGCAACAAACCTTCTGCAACCCCCTCGACCTCGACTGCGGCCAGGGCCGCGCCTTCGGCTGGCGCCACGGCGCCGATCCCTGCATCAGCCTCTATCACGACCGCTATTACCTCTTCAGCACCTGGGACCAGCCCGGCTGTCGCGTCAGCGATGATCTGGTCCACTGGAAGCTGATCCGCTTCGCCGCCGGCAGCGCGTTGGAGAACCACGTCTACACCGCCGCGGCGACGCTCGTCCTGGATGATTGGCTCTACTTCACGGAGCTCGGCAGCGAAGCCAAACCCGCGTCGATGTGGCGCACGCGCGATCCCGAGAGCGGACGGTGGGAAAAAGTCCGCGACGGTTTGAAGTTCGCCGATCCTTGCCTCTTCCAGGACCCGCAATCGAAAAAGATCTACCTCTATTCCGGTCTCGATCATCCCATCCACGGCGTCGAGCTCGATGCTTCAAACCATTTCGCGACGATCGGATCGACGGACCAACAGCTCCTCCCGACGATCGACCCGAAAGCGCGCATCGACGACGGCTGGGAAGTCTGCACGTGGGACAACAGCGAGCAGTCGAAACCGATGCGCGGCAACAAGACGTTCGCGACCTGCCGCGAGGGAAGCTGGATGACCTGCGTGCGCGGCAAGTATTACCTGCAGTTCGCCACGCCCGGCACGACGATCCCCGGCTACTGCGACGGCCTGGCGATGGCTGATTCGCCCCTGGGCCCCTTCACGCTCTCGCCGTACTCCCCGATCAGTTGGAAAGACTCCGGGTTCATCACCGGCGCCGGCCACAGTTGCCTGTTTGCGGACCGCTGCGGAAATGGGTGGCGTGCCGTGACGATGCTGATCGGCGTGAAGAACCGCTTCGAGCGCCGCATCGGCCTCTTCCCCGCCGGCTTCGATTCCGACGGCGTCCCCTTCACGCGCACGGAAACCGACGGGCCGATCTTCGCCGCGACGTCGAAGCGCGATCATTCGTACGCGAGCGACGCGATCTTCACCGGCTGGTCGAATCTCGCGCGCGGAAAGACGGTGACGACAAGTTCGACGCTCGACGATGATCACGCGGGGAACTTCGCGGCCGATGAGGACGTGCGCACGTGGTGGTCCGCCAAGTCCGGTGACAAAAACGAGTGGCTGCAGATCGATCTCGGCGCGGCGACCGAGATCCGCGCCGCGCAGATCAACCTCGCCGAGCAGGACTGCGCCGACTTCACCGCGCCCGACCGGAACGGCTTCGTCCTGGCCGCCTCATCGGACGGGCAAACGTGGACGACGGTCCTCGACCGGAGCCGCAGCGCAGTTCCGTCGCCGCACGCCTATGTCCAGTTCGACCAGCCAATCACCGCCCGCTACTTCAAGCTCGCCAACGTCTGCACGCCCGGCAACGCGAAGTTCGCGGTGAGCGACCTCCGCCTCTTCGG
>JAICTV010000006.1 GCA_025936175.1 Phycisphaerae bacterium | reverse complement strand
CGTTCGCATCACGATCGACGGCGCGAGCTACAACGCCGGGGGCGGCGGCGACGGAGATCCGGCAGAGATGGTGGCGGCCGATCTGCTCGACCGGCGGCAACAGTGCGAGCAGGCGTACGTCGCGAAGGTGCGGCAGCAGATCAGCTTCGTGCCGGATGCGCTCATCTCCGTCTCGGTCGATCTGAGCGTGCAGAGCCAGGAAGAAGAGAAGCACCTGGTCGATCCGGACAAGACCGTGCACGTCGAGACGAGCGTGGAGACTAAGACCGAGCGCGAAGAGCCGGCGACCGCGAACGCCGCATCATCGTCGTCGAGCCCCGAGGACGGCATCCTGGTCAATGCGGTCCCGCAGCTCCCCGAAAAGCTTCCGACGCCGCCGGCGGCGCCGACGCGCAGCGACAGCACCACCACCTCGTATCTGACCAAGACCAGCGAGACGGTGCAGAAGACGCGCACGCCGGCCGGCAAAGAGACGGTGCTGTCGGCGTCGATCGCCGTGCCGCGGAGCTACATCGTCGGCATCTATAAGCGCAGCGTGGTGACGAAGGCGGCGGCGGTCGCCGAGCCGGATGATGCGCTGCTCCAGCCGATCGTGGACAAGCAGCTCACGCGCATCCGCAATCTGGTCCGCGCATCGCTGGGGCTCAAGAGCGAGGCGGACGTGACGGTGGAGGTGTACGACGACGCGGTAAACGTAACGGCGCCCGTGGCCGCGGTGGTCGGGAGCGCGCAGGCGACGGTGATGCCGCAGGTGATGGCGCTTTCAACGCTGTCGGCGCTGCCGGCGATGGTTTGGTCGAACTACAACCGGCAAGTCACGTACGGCGCCGGCGCGTTGGTCGCGCTCGTCCTCCTGTCGCTGCTGATGCGGAGGAAACCGAGCGCTTCGCATCGTCCGCTCGCCGTGGAGCTCAACGCGCGGGCGCGGGTTTCTCGACGCGTCGCGGTTGCGACGGCGCCGCCCGAGGAAGCGGAAGACGATGAGACGATGCAGGACCTGCTGATGCAGGTGCGCGAGCTCGCCTCCCGCCGGCCGGAGGACGCGGCACGGGTGATCGGCGAGTGGATGGATCAGGACTAATGGATGCGCGGACGATTTTGAAAGCTGCCGGGCCGGCCGTTTGTCATGCCGAGGTACCCCGAAGCATCTGGCCGCGTCCAGCAGCTCGGCGGCAGATCCTTCGCGGCGTGCCGCTCAGGCTGACGGCGCTTGGCCTTCGAACGTCTCAAAATCGTGCGCGTCAGGTGAGCCGGCGCGCGGAGGCGCGCGAGCAATGAAGCAAGAGCCTCCCGGTCTTCGCAAATCCGCACTCGTGCTGCTGGCGCTGGGTCCGGAGCGCGCGGACGCAATCCTGCGCCGGCTGCCGCGCGAGGCGGTCAAGCAGATCACGCGCGAGCTGGCGATGGCGCGGGCGTCCAGCCGCGAGGAACGCGCGGCGGCGATGGAGAACTTCCTCGAGTCCGCGGGCGTGACGCTTCAAGCGGAAAAGCCGGCGCCGCCTGCGGCCGATGCGAACGCGTTCGCATCATTGCAGGATGCCGAGACCCAGACGCTGCTGGAATCGATCCGCGACGAGCACCCGCAGACGGTCGCGCTGGTGCTGGCGCACCTGCCGGCCGGCAAGGCGGGCGAAGTGCTGGCGGGCTTGACGTCGTCGAAGCAGGTCGAGGTTGTGAAGCGCATTGCGAGCATCGAGCAGATCAGCGCGGGCGTGATCGAGCAGGTGGAGCGCGGGCTGCGGCAGCGGCTCGGGCACATCATGGGCCGCACGATCCGCGCCGGCGGCGTGAGCGCGGTCGCCGAAATCCTCAACGCCGCCGATCGCCAGGTCGAGCGCGAGATCCTCGACACGCTGGAGAACGATTCGCCCGCGCTGGCGGAGCAGATCCGCCGGGTCGGCGCGATCTTCGAGCGGCTGCTGCACGCGCAGGATGAAGACGTCCGCGCGGTGCTCGAGCAGCTCGATCACGAGACGATCTCGCTGTCGATGCGAACGGCGCGGGAAGGACTGCGGCGCAAGGTGCTGTGGAACCTGCCCGCTGAAGAGGCGCGGCAGATCGAGCAGGAGCTGCAATCGGTCGAGCCGGTGCGGATCAGCGCGATCGAGTCGGCGCAGCAGCGCGTCGCGGAGGTGGTGCACCGTCTCGACGCCGCCGGCGAGATCGATCTGCTCGCGCGGGCGAATCAGCACGAACATCGGCAGCAGGCGAAGATGCAGAAGGGCAATGGGTAAGAAGCACATGGCTCTGATCAAGCTCCATGCCGCCGAGAAGACGCCGCTCATCCCGGTGCGTTACGCGCTGCGCGACATCGAAGGCGATGCGCGGGCGTTAATCGAACGCGCGCGGCGGGAGGCGGAGGAGCTGATCGCCGACGCCAGCGCCCGCGCGGCCGAAATCGCCGAGGACGCGATGATCCGAGGCGAATCCGCCGGTCGAGCCGATGGTTTTGCCCGCGGCAATGGGGAAGGCATCGAGCAAGGTCGGCGTGATGCGGTGCTCCAGCGCGCGGAGGAACTGAGGCTGCTCGTTGCCGCTTTGTCGCAGGCGGCGGCGGAGCTGCAGGCGGCGCGCGCGGAGCTGGAGGGCGACGTGCTCGGGGACGCGGTGGAGCTGGCGATCGCGATCGCCCGTCGCGTGACCAAGGCGCAGGCGGCAATCGATCCGCAGGTTCTGCTGGCGAACGTGCGCGAAGCGATGAAGCTCGTCGGAAGAAATCACCACGTGCGGATCGCAGTGCACCCGTCGCAGCGTCGCGTGCTGGAAGAAGTGCTGCCGCAGCTTCAGCTCGAGTGGCCGGCGACGGCGAGCGAGTCGATCGTGGAAGATGAGTCGATTGAGTCTGGCGGTTGTCGTGTTTACACGCCGCACGGGAAGATCGACGCGGACATCGAAGCGCAGCTCGACCGCGTGGTGCGCGAATTGATGCCGCCGCGCGAAGACACAAGCCGGACGCAGCAATAGGCGTCAACCATGAACCGTCTATCCGCTCAGCTCGACGCGGTGGAATCGGCGATGCCCCTGAGCATCGCCGGCCGCGTGCAGGCGATCAGCGGGATGACGATCGAGGCGACGGACCTGCCGCTGCCGCTCGGATCGATGTGCCGGATCAACAGCCTCGGCGGGCGGAGCTCCCTCGCCGAGGTGATAGGCTTCCAGAGCGATCGCACGCTGCTGATGGCGCTGACGCCGACGGGCGGCGTGTCGCGCGGGGATGCGATCGAGAACGTCTCGTCGTCGCCGCGCGTGTGGTGCTCGCCGAAGCTGCTCGGCCGCGTGCTCGACGGGTTCGGCCGGCCGATCGACCGGCGCGGCGCGATCGAAGCGATCGAATCCCGGCGCATCGACGGCGGCAGCATCGCGCCGCTGCAGCGCGAGCCGATCCGCAAGCCGCTGGCGACGGGCGTGCGCGCGATCGATGCGCTGCTGACGTGCGGCCGCGGGCAGCGGATGGGTATTTTTTCCGGGCCCGGCGTGGGCAAGAGCACGCTGATTTCGTCGATCGCGCGGTACACGAGCGCGGACGTTTCCGTGATCGCGCTGATCGGCGAGCGCGGACGAGAGGTGCAGGAGGTTCGCGATCAGGTGACCGCCGCCCGCGGCATGGATCGGTGCGTGGTCATCACCAGCACGGGCGATGAGCCGCCGCTGCTGCGCGTGCGGGCGGCGCAGGTCGCGACGACGATCGCCGAATACTTTCGCGATCGCGGCAATCACGTGCTGCTCGTCATGGACTCGCTCACGCGCATGTGCCACGCGCAGCGGCAGATCGGCCTTGCCGCGAAGGAGCCGCCGGCGATGCGCGGCTATCCGCCCAGCGTCTTCGCGCTGATTCCGCAGGTGCTCGAGCGCGCGGGCAACGCGCCGCACGGATCGATCACGGCGTTCCACACGGTGCTGGTCGAGGGCGACGATTTTCACGAGCCGATCGCGGATGCGGTCAAGGGCATCACCGATGGGCAGCTCTGGCTGAGCCGGACGCTGGCGAACAAGGGGCAGTTCCCGGCGATCGACGTACTGCAGAGCATCAGCCGCGTGCGCGAGGACGTCGTCGATGAAGTTCAACTCTCCGCCGCGCGGCGGGTGCTGTCGCTGCTGGCGACCTATCAGGAGATCGAGGACCTGGTGAACGTCGGCGCGTACGTGCCGGGCGTGAATAAGGAATTCGACCTGGCGGTGCAGGCGCGGCCGAGGATCATCGACTTCCTCCGCCAGGACGCGAATTCGGCGATCGATTTCGACGACAGCCGCGGCGCGCTGCGCGACCTGACCCAGCACATCGAGCAGCTCGAGCGGAAGGTGTTGGGGGCACGATGATGCACGTTGACGAGCACCCATGTCATCCCGAGGCACTCCGAGGGATCTCGGACACGAGCGGCGGTCGAGATCCATCGGATTACCTCGGGATGACATGCAGAAGACGGTGTAGACGGGGGAGCGCGCAATGAGCAGGTTCGTGTTCCGTCTTCAGAGCGTGCTGGATCAGCGGCAGAACGTCGAGCGACAGCGACAGCGCGATCTGGCGCAGGCGCAGCGCGCATCTCTCGCGATCGAAGCGGAGACGACGGCGGCGAAGGAATCGTTTCGACTCGCCGAGGCGAAGCTCAGCGGACGGGTCGATGCGCGGGTGCTGCTCTTGCAGGTCCGTTATCAGTCGGCGATGCGGCACAAGCTGGCGCGGCTGCAATCGCAGGCGGAAATCGCCCGGCGTGACGTGTCGGCAGCGCAGGCGGCGCTGGTTGAAGCGGCGAAGCAGCGCAAGGTGCTGGAGAAGCTGCGCGAGAATCAGCGGGCTAGGTTTCACGCGGAGCAGCGCAAGCGCGAGACGTTCGAGAACGACGATGACGCGGCGCGGCGGATTTCGCGCGACATCGGAGAGGAAATCGACGCGGCGGGCTCTTGATTTGTCGCGCGTCGCGGACGATCATCCGCCAAGTCGGTTGAAGCGCGGCAGGATGCCGAGTTTTTACCGGCAAAGTTTGTTCGCGACGTAACAAAAGTTGTCCCTGACAGCTGATCGATCTGCTGGTTCACCAAGGAGGGTGACCCATGTCGGATGACCCGGCACCCGCCACTGAACTCTTTCCCGCGCCTTTCCCGCCGCGCGTCTCGACCGCTTCATCACCCGCCCCCGCGTCCGCCGCCCCCGCTACCGCTCCGGTCTTTCGCGAGATTTCCTCGACGCAATCGCGCCAGCCGCTCGAGCATCTCGGGAACGTCGAACTCGCCGTGTCGATGGAGCTGGGCCGCGTGCGTATGCGATTGGCGGACGTGCTGAAGATCGGGGTGGGCGCGGTGCTGGAGCTGGACAAGCTCGCGGGCGATCCGATCGACGTCGTCGTCAACGGCCGGCTCGTCGCGCGCGGGGAGGTCGTGGTGGTGAACGAGCGATTCGCGGTGCGGATCGTGCAGATCGTGGCCGACGTTACACAAGATCGAGGCTGAGCGGTTCGAGTGCGATCGACGCGACACATCCTCCCCGCCGCCGTTCTCGCGATCGCGGCGACGGTTTCGGTCGCGCGCGGCGAAGCAACGACGCAGGCGGGGGTGATTCATCGCGCGGCGACGGCGCCCTCGGCTGTGACGACAGCACCCGATCACGGGGGGTTCGACGCCTCGCGGGTCTTGTGGTCGCTGGCGGCGGTGCTCGGGTTGATCGTGATCCTGCGATGGGGCGGCAAGCGACTGGCGGCATCGGGCGCGACTGGACGACAGGCGCGCGCGATCCGGGTGCTTGGGCGAAGCTATCTGTCGTCGAAACATCAAATGCTGATCGTGCAGGTCGGGCGACGGGTGCTCGTGCTGGGCGAGTCGGGGCAGCAGCTCACAACCTTGAGCGAGATTACAGACGCCGACGAGATCGCGGCGCTGATCGGGCAACTTCGCGGCAGCGAATCGCGCGTGTTCGAAGCGGTGCCGGCGGCGCCGGTCGCGCCGCCGGAGGAGCTGAACGATCCCGACATTTCCGCCGCGCGCCGCGAGGTGAACGTTCTTCTCGAGAAGATTCGCGTCGTCGCCAAGCACGTGAAGGGGGCGTCGGCGTGACGCGCGCGGCGATATTCATCCTCGCGCTTGCGCTGGCGATGCCGTCATTCGTGTCGGCTCAGGAAGTTGCATCGACCACAGCGCCGCCCGCGCCTTCCTCTCTCTCGGCAAAGCCTGCCGACGCGCTGCCGTTCCAGATCCCGGATCTGACGAAGCGCGAAAACGCCGGCTCATCGCTGCAGCTCGTCGTGCTGATCGCGGTCTTCTCGCTCGCGCCGGCGCTGCTGCTGATGGTGACCAGCTTCACACGAATCATCATCGTGCTGTCGCTGCTGCGGCAGGCGCTGGGGGCGCAGCAATTGCCGCCGAACCAGGTGCTCGCCGGTCTTGCGATGTTCATGACATTTCTCGTCATGACGCCGACGTGGACGCGGGTGAACACCGAGGCGTTGCAGCCGTACTTGTCCGGACAGATCGATCAGCAGACGGCGTGGAACAAAGCGCTCGGCCCGGTTCGGGATTTCATGCGGGGGCAGATAGAGCGCGCGGGGAACGAGGCGGACGTGGATGTTTTCACCGACGCCGCCAAACTGCCGCGGGCGCAGAAGTGGGACGACGTGCCCACCACCGCGCTGGCGCCGGCGTTCATGCTCAGTGAGCTGAAGGTCGCGTTCGCGATGGGCTTCAAGATTTATCTGCCGTTTCTGATCATCGACCTGGTCGTTTCGACGCTGCTGGTGAGCATGGGCATGATGATGCTTCCACCGGTGCTCGTGTCGCTGCCGTTCAAGTTGCTGTTATTCGTTTTAGCCGACGGATGGCGCTTGATAAGCGGTGGCCTGATCGCTAGTTTTGTCACCTGAGTTTTTCCGAGCAGTTGCGCGTGCGCTCACGGACGAGATGCACGCGTGCGAAGCGCAGGGCAGCGTTTCGCGAGCACGTCAGATTTGTGCCGATCGATCATCTCTTTGACGGGATGAAGTCGGCACGACACTCACGGAAGGGTGCGCGGCGGTCATGGGCCTCGACCACGCAGTTGAACTCACTCGCCATACGCTCGTGCTCGCGCTGCTGATCGCGGCGCCGGTTCTCGTTATCGGACTGTTCGTCGGCTTCGTCGCATCGCTGCTGCAGGCGGTGACGCAGCTCCAGGAACAGACGCTCAGCCTGATCCCCAAGATTATCGCGATGGTCATTTGCACGGTGCTGCTGCTGCCGTGGATGGGGCAGCATTTGCTTGAGTACGCGCGGCAGATTTTTGGAGCGGGGTTGTCGCAATGACGGACGCGATTCCGATCCAGCTCGATCTTGTCGCGGCGTATCTGCCGGCGCTGGCGCGCGTGGGCGGAATCATGGCGACGGCGCCGCTGTTCGCGTCGAGCGTGGTGCCGCGACGGGTGCGGGCGATGCTCGCGGTGGGGCTGACGCTTGGATTGATGCCCGCGATCGCGACTCATGCGGATATGAAAACGGCGCCGACGCTCGGAGCCACCGCCCTTGGCGTGGCGGGCGAGGCGATGATCGGGGTGGCGATGGGGCTGGCGTTCAACCTCGTCTTCGTCGCGGCGCAGTGGGCGGGCGGGATCATCGCCGAGCAGATGGGATTGGCGCTGGCCGAATCGTTCGATCCGGTCTCGGGATCGCAGGCGAATCCGCTGGCAGGCGCATTTTCACTGCTGACGCTCGTCGTGTTCCTCGGCATCAACGGACACCACGCGCTCATCCGCGCGATCGGCGCGAGTTTCGAATCGCTGCCGGTCGGGCAGGCAATCGAAGGCGCTCCGCTCGTCGACATGCTCGTGCGCTTGCTGACGGCGGCGACGACGCTGGCGCTGCAGCTTGCCGCGCCCGTGATCGTCACGCTGCTGCTGTGCGATCTGGCGCTGGGAATGATCGGCCGGACGGTGCCGCAGGTCGGATTGATGACCGCGGGCGTGACGGTGCGCGCGGGGGCGGCGCTGATCGTCCTCGTGCTGCTCGCGGGCGTAATCACGGCATTATTGCAGAACCAATCGATCAACTGGATGCAGACGGTGCGCACGGCTCTGCCGGCGCTGGCGGGAAGTTAGCGAAACGAAGATGGCAGACGATTACGGCGACAAGACCGAAGCCCCGACGCTGCGACGGCGACAAGAAGCCCGCCACGACGGACGCATCGCGCGCAGCGCCGATCTCACCGCCGCGTTGATTCTGCTGGCCGGTCTGCTGCTGGTGCAGACGACGGGACCGCGACTGGCCATGTCGCTCAAAACGCTCGTCGCGAGTCTTCTTTCGCAGAACCTGACGGATCTCTCGCCCGCGGCGCTGCTTGGGCCGATGAAGGAGGTCGGCAGCGCGATGCTGCCCATTCTGATAGGCCTGTTCGTCGCCGCGATCGTCTGCCAACTGCTCCAGGTCGGGTTTTTCTTCCGGCTCAAGCTCCACGCTGATCGGTTGGATCCGGCGAAGAACGTCGAGCAGATGTTCTCCGGCCGATCGGTCGTGCAACTGCTGATGGGCGGCGCGAAGGTCGTCCTCGTCGGCTGCGTGGTCGATACGATCGCAAAAAGTCTGGCGCCGCGACTGGCGGGCATGAGCGTGATCGCGCCGGACGCGATGCTCTCCGCGGGCGGCAGCGTCGTCGGCTCCCTAATGCTTCGCATGACGCTGCTGCTGATCGCGCTGGGCGCAGTTGATTTCTTCTACCAGCGCTGGCAGCACGAGCGCGATCTGCGGATGACGCGCCGCGAAGTGCTCGATGAGCTTCGACAGATGGAAGGCGACGCCGCGGTCAAGCGCCAGCGGCGTGATCTCGCCGCTGCGACGGCGCGGAAAGGAGCGATTCAATGACGCTCGCTTCCGCGCCAAACTCGATGCTCCGCCGCGTTCACGCCAACCGCGGGATGATCTTCCCGCTCGCGTGCATCGGGCTGCTGCTCGTGCTGCTGATCCCGCTCCCGCCGGGCGTGCTCGATCTGCTGTTGATCCTGAACCTGACGCTCTCGGTGATCGTGCTGGTCACCGCGATGTACGTCGAAAGCCCGCTCGAATTCGGCGTGCTGCCGTCGCTGTTGCTCGCGATCACGCTCTTTCGCCTGGCGCTCAACGTCGCGACGACCAGGTTGATTCTCAGCGGCACCGGCAGCGAATCGGCGGCGGGAGAAGTCGTTCGCACCTTCAGCCACTTCGTCACCGCCGGCTCGGTCGCCGTCGGCGCGATCATCTTTCTGATCATCTTCGTGATCCAGTTCGTAGTGATCACCAAGGGCGGCGGGCGCATCTCCGAGGTCGCCGCGCGGTTCCGGCTCGACGCCATGCCCGGCAAGCAGATGGCGATCGACGCTGATCTCAACCAGCACATCATCGACGAGCACCAGGCGCACGACCGCCGCGAGCAGGTCGCGCGCGAGGCGGATTTTTACGCGGCGATGGACGGCGCCGGCCGGTTCGTGCGCGGCGACGCGATCGCCACCGTCGTCATCACGGCCGTCAATATTCTCGGCGGGCTGTACGTCGGAATGTTCGAGCACGGCATGGAGCCGCTGCGCTGCGTGACGCTCTACACGAAGCTGACGATCGGCGACGGTTTAGTGAGCCAGATCCCGGCCTTCATTGTGTCGCTCGGTGCGGGGCTGATCATCACGCGCACGAGCACCAGTGATTCGAATCTCGGCGACGACGTTCTCGCGCAGATGCTCGCGCGGCCCAAGGCCTTGCTCGTCGCGACGATCTTCCTCGCACTGCTGGCGATGACGGGGCTGCCGAAGATCCCACTGCTGATCCTGGGCGGATGCTGCGGCGGGCTTGCGTATGTGCTGAGCCGAACTCCGGCCGTCGATGAAGTCGAAGACCAGGTCGAAGACGAGCAACTCGATGGAGAGCCGCAGACGGTCGAGAAGATGCTCGATCTCGACGCGCTCGAGCTGGAGCTGGGCCACGGGCTGATTCGCTTCACTGACGCGGAAAAAGGCGGCGATCTGCTCGATCGCCTCGATCACCTCCGCCGGCAGATCGCCACGGAGCTCGGCATCGTCGTCCCGCCGGTGCGGATCATCGACAACGCGATGCTTGATGTGAACGATTACGTCATCAAGCTGCGCGGGCAGACGGTGGCGCGTGGCGTGACGTATCCGGATCAGTTCCTCGCCGTCGATGAGGGCGAAGCGGATGCGCCGATCATCGGCGGCGAAGAAACCGCCGAGCCCGCGTTCGGTCGGCTCGCATATTGGATCACCGATTCGCAAGGCAGCGAGGCGGATCAACTGCACTATCGCGTGGTGGAAGCGCCCGCGGTGCTGATCAATCACCTCGCCGAAGTCGTCCGCCAGCACGCGGCGGAGCTGCTGACGCGGCAGGCGGTCAAGGGGCTGCTCGATAATCTTCGCTCGCGTGCGGCCGCGCTCGTCGATGAAGTCGTGCCGAACCAGGTGAAGCCGGGCGAGCTTCAGAAGGTGCTGCAAAACCTGCTGAAAGAGCGCGTGCCGATCCGCGACCTCGAGACGATCCTCGAAACCGTCGGCGATTATGCGGCCCGCACGAAGGACGCGGATCTCCTGACCGAATATGCCCGCGTTGCGCTCGGACGGGCGATCTGCAAGCAGCACGTCGATGACTCCAATCGTCTGGCGTGCGTTGCGCTCTCCAACGACCTGGAGAAACTGATCAGCGGACACATCGAACACGGCGACGACGGCGGGATTGTGCTGGCGATTCCGCCGATCGCGTCGCAGGAGATCGCGCGGGACATCGCGGACGCGGCGGCACAACACGAGCGCGACGGGCGTTTTCCCGTCGTGCTCTGCTCGCCGGCGATCCGCGTGGCGGTTCGAAGGATTCTGGAGCCGGCGGCGGCGCACATCGCGGTGCTGTCGCTGGCGGAAATCACGGCAGACGTTTTGCCGGACATCATCGGCGTCGTGGGCGCCGGCGATGAGGCAGTACACACGGCTGCAGCAGCCGGGGATCAGGGTGATTTGCCCGTTGACGACAAGGATGTCGTGGCGGCGGGAAGTTAGTTGAGGACGGGTATGAACCTGCAAACGTTCAGGGCGCCGACGATGGCCGAGTGCCTCTCGGAAGTGAAGCGCGTGATGGGCACCGATGCGGTGATCCTGCACACGCGGACTTACGTGATCCGCCAGTGGCTCGGATTCAAGCGACGAGAAATGGTCGAGATCACGGCGGGCCGCGGATTGAACAGCGGCGCGCGCGGCGGGGCGGTGCGACGGATCAATGGAAGCGCATCGCGCGGCGGCGACAGCAACGGCGGCGGGACCGCGACGCTGGTCGCGCCGACGGAACGTCAGCCGACGTACATCGACGTCTCGGCACGCGCGACGAACGCACTTCCGCCACCGGATCATGTGGCTAATGGGCAGGCGATTCTTTCGTCACCCGCCGGCGGGACGGCGCTCATGATGGGCTTGTCGAAGGACGTCACCAAGCTGACGGAGATGATGAACGAGCTGATGTCGAACGTCCGCCAGCAGCAGACGCCGGACATCCCGGAAGAGCTGTTCGCGGATTACATGCAGCTGGTGGAAAACCAGATCGAGCGAGAGCTCGCCGCCGAGATCATCAAGGGGCTGCATCGCACGCTTCGTCCCGATCACCTTACGCAGAAGTCGTTCGTGCGCGAGAAGATCGCGGATCAGCTCGAGAAATTGCTGCCGACCGCAGGTCCGATTGTGCGCAGCAAGGCATTCGGGCCGCACGTGGTCGCGCTGATCGGCCCGACCGGCGTCGGCAAGACCACGACCATCGCCAAGCTCGCCGCCAAGCTGCAACTCGAGGAGAAGCGCAAGGTCGGCCTGATCACGATCGACACGTACCGCATCGCGGCGATCGATCAATTGAAGAAGTATGCCGACATCATCCGATCTCCCTTGAAGGTGGTGGGCAGCGCGGAGGATCTGCGTGAGGCCGTTGCGTCGATGAGCGATTGCGATTTCGTCCTGATCGACACCGCCGGGCGGAGCCCGAAGGACACGTTGAAGCTCAGCGAACTCAAAACCTTCCTGGAAGCCGCCAGCCCGGACGAGGTGCACCTGGTGCTCTCGACGACGGTGAGCCGCGAATGCGCGGAACTGGCGATCGAGCGCTTCGCCGACGTGCGCGTCGACAAGTTGATTTTCACAAAATTGGACGAGGCGCGGCACGTGGGGAACGTGCTGAACGTCGTCCGCGCGGTGAAGAAGTCGCTGTCGTATGTGACGACCGGACAGGACGTTCCGGCGGACATCGAGGTGGCCAAGGGCCGGCGGATTGCACAGATGATCCTGGGGAACGAGATGTGATGCCGGAGTGGCGGGACGATGTCATCCCGAGCGGGTACTCCGCGAGGGATCTCGGAGTCTGATGGTTCCGATATCGGAGATCCCACGGCGCACCTCGGGATGACAGCGGCGCCAAACTGACGAGCGTTCAATGAGTTTGATGATCGATCAGGCGGAACAATTGCGGTCGCTGGTGCGCGAGCAGCAGGCGCGCCAGCAGCCGGCGGGCGCTACTGCCGCCGCGTCCGCCGCGCCTCCGCCGGTGTCGCATCAATCGCTGCCACCGCCGCAGGCGTCGGTCGCCGCATCGCCACGCCGTCGCGCCAGCGTCATCGCGGTCACGAGCGGAAAGGGCGGCGTCGGAAAGAGCAACGTCGCGGTAAACCTGGCGATCGCGCTCGCGTCGGCAGGGAAAGAGGTCGTGCTGCTGGACGCGGATCTGGGACTCGCCAACGCCGACGTGCTTTGCAACGTCGATCTGCCCAGCAATCTCGCGCACGTCATCGCGCGCAAGAAGGAACTGCACGAGGTGCTGGTCAAAGCGCCCGGCGGATTCGGCTTGATCGGCGGGGCATCCGGGCTCGCGCGGATGGCCGACCTCTCGGACTACGACCGCCAGCGACTCGTTGACGCACTCGGCCTGCTCGAACAGCAGGCGGACGTGATCCTGATCGACACCGGCGCCGGCATCAGCCCCAACGTCCTGAGCTTTACGCGGACGGCCGATCATGTCCTGGTCGTCACCACGCCGGAGCCGACCGCCATCACCGACGCCTACGCGGTGGTGAAAGTGCTGAGCAAAGACGGCGGGGATCGCCGTATCAGCCTTTTGGTCAATCAGGTCCGCAGTCTGAACGAGGCGAAGGTCGTTTACGGGCGGATCGCGCAGGTGGCCAAGCAGTTTCTCGGCGTCAGCGTGCTCGATGGCGGGCACGTGGTGGCGGATGAGTCGGTCGTCCAGGCGGTGCGACGTCGCACGCCCTTCGTCATCGGAAACCCGTCATCGCCGGCGAGCAAATGCGTGACGCAGCTTGCGATGCGGCTGCAGCAGGGGGTCGCCGGGGCAACGATGGATGGAAGCAATGGAGGCTTCTTCAGCCGCATGGGCCGTTGGTTCAAGGGCTGAAGCCGCGAGATTATCGGACGCGAAAAAATTCCGGGGAAAAGCTAAGGCGATCAGTCACGGATGACCGATAAACGCCAAGTGGGGCGGAATGTTGTTACCGGGGAAGAGATGCCACCAGCAGTCACTACCAATCATCGGCGAAATCCTGCGAAGACTCCAGTGACCCCGCCAACCAAGGGGTCAGCGACTGCGGCGGCAGCCCCGAGAAAAGTTCAGCCGACCCACGGATCGGGAGGTGCTGCAATGGCCAAGACCGCGGTGAGTGCAACGGCGAGCAAGGCTGCGACCAAGACTGCCAACGGCAAGGAAGTCAAAGACCTCAAGCAAGTCTGGATCGACTACAAGAAGAGCAAGGCCGAGCCGCTGCGGAACATGCTGATGGAGAATTACCTCCATCTCGTCCGCTACAACGCCGAGCGCATCCACGTGAAGCTGCCTGATGAGGTGGAGCTGGACGACCTGATGTCCGCCGGCATCTTCGGGCTGATGGACGCCATCAACGCGTTCGATCTCGACCGCGGGGTGAAGTTCGAAACCTACTGCGCGCCGCGCATCCGCGGCGCGATCCTGGACGAGCTGCGCTCGATGGACTGGGTGCCGCGTCTGGTGCGCAGCCGATCGCACAAGCTCGACGGCGCCAGCAAGCAGCTCGAAGTCGAGCTCGGCCGCGCGCCAACCCACGAGGAGCTCGCCAGGCGGCTGAAGGTGCCGATGAGCGAGTTCGAGAAGATGGCCAAGGACGCCGCGGCCGTCGGATTGATCTCGCTGTCGCGAAAGTGGTTCGAGACCGACTCGAACAAGGACGTGCGCGAGATCGACGTGCTGGAAGACAAGCGCGGCGCCGATCCGGTGCGCGATCTT
Organism: Phycisphaerae bacterium; assembly: GCA_025936175.1. Lineage (GTDB taxonomy): Bacteria > Planctomycetota > Phycisphaerae > Tepidisphaerales > Tepidisphaeraceae > JAICTV01. Next base: position 44,991 of record JAICTV010000006.1, on the reverse strand, counting down.
CAGCGCAAGGACTTGAAGGAGCTCATCACCAAGGGCCTGTCGCGCGCCGAGCGGCTGATCATCATCCTCTACTACTTCGAGGAGATGACCATGAAGGAGATCGGCGCGACGCTCGACCTGAGCGAGTCGCGCGTGAGCCAGATGCACTCGAGCATCCTCGCGCGATTGAAGGCGCAGATGGCGGATCGCAAGAAAGAGCTGCAGCAGGCGACTGCGGTTTAATCCGCCGATTCCACGTAGCGAAGCTGGAGAAGCGCTTCTTCGCGCGCGGCGCGTACGAAGCGCGCATTTCCTGCGGATCCTGCGCTCTTTTCCGCATTAAGATCCTCTCACATTCACGCCAGTCGGTGTGTTTTTGTGAGAGGGCGCATGCAAAGTCGTTACACGTCGTTCGAGCGGATCGAGTCGAGAATACTCCTGGCAGCACACGTCGCGGGGGATGCGAACGTCTACGCGACGATCCAGGCCGCGGTCGACGCGGCGGCGGCCGGCGCAATCGTCACGGTCGACGCGGGCGTTTATCCGGAGCTGGTGACGATCAACAAGCCGCTGACGCTGCGCGGGGCGCAGGCGGGTGTCGATGCGCGATCGAACCGTCGCGCGGCGGCGGAATCGGTGCTCACGGGCTTCGATTTCGGCGGCGGGAACGTGTCGACGTCGTTCTACGTCGCCGCCAACGACGTCACGCTCGACGGCTTCGTCGTCCAGGGCAACACGAGCACTGGCACGTACGGCGCGGGCATCGTCATCGCTCCGAACGTTGCCGGCACGCACGTCGTCGACAACATCATCCAGAACAACGTGTCGGGATTGTTCCTGGCGAACAACAGCTCGACCGACGCCGCGCTGATCCAGCACAATGTCTTCCGCAACAACAACAACGCCGGAGAAGACGGTGGACGCGGGATTTACTCCAACGGCGGCCTCTCCGGCGGCAATCTGACCAACGTCACGATCGATTCGAACTTCTTCGCCTTCAACTACGGCAACACGGGCACGACGACGCTCGAAGCCGCCATTGCACTCGAATCGCGCACGCTGAGCAGCCAGTCCGACATCCGCATCAGCAGCAACACCTTCAACAACAACGGCAAGGCGGCGCTTTTCTACAACGCGAGCGGTATCGTGCTGCAGGGCAACACCGTGACGGCGTGCCGCGATCAGTGGAGCGGCGCGTTTCGCTTCGAAGGGCTGATGAGCGACGTTTCGATTCAGTCGAACACGCTCTACGGCAACCTCGGCGCGGCGCTTCGCATCGACTCCAAGGCGATCGAAGGGACGGTCAGCACCAACTTCATCGTCAACGGCAACAACATCTATGGCAACGGTCTTAATTCCAATCACGAAGGGCTGCTGGTGGATGCCGGCACGTACGCCGGCGTGCTCGACGCGACGAACAACTGGTGGGGCAGCGCGAGTGGGCCGAGGATCAACGGCGGCGGGAGTGGCGACGCGATCGTGGCGGGCGGCACGGACGTGATGTATTCGCCCTTCGCGACGGCGATGTATCCCATCGTTCCGGTCGCTTACAGCGGCCTCCCGTCATCGCCCGACGCGATCATTCAATTCGAGGATTTCGATCACGGCGGCGAAGGCCTGGGGTATCACGATCTCGATACCGCCAACAACGGGCAGCAGAAATATCGCGGCGCATCAGGCGTGGACATTCAGATCACGAGCGACGCTGGCGGCGGATACAACCTCGGCTACGTCAAGGCAGGCGAGTGGCTGAACTTCACGGTCGTCGTTCCCTTCGACGGCTCGTATGCACTGCAGGTCCGCGTCGCCAACGCCGCCAGCGGCGGCGCGTTTCATCTCCAGGACGAGAACGGCGTCAACCTCACCGGAAAGATGACGGTGCCGAACACGGGCGGATTCCAGGCGTGGAAGACGATTGCTTCGAGCATGAGCCTGACGGCTGGGACGCACGCGCTTCACGTCGTCTTCGACAGCAACAGCTCGAGCGGATCGGTCGGGAACTTCAACTGGTTCCAGTTGATCGCGCCCGCGCTGCCGAGCCCTCCGACAGCGCCGGTGAATCTCGTCGCGATACCCGTCGACGCGACGACCATCCAACTGACATGGGGCGACGTCTCGGGTGCGAGCGAGTACCGCATCGAGCGATCGATCGACGGCGTGACATTCGCGCCGCTCGCGACCGTCGCCGCGAACCAGACAAGTTACAACGACGCGAGCGTCAGCGGCAGCGGGTCTTTCTACTATCGCGTCGTTGCCGCCAACAGCGTCGGCGTTTCTGATCCGTCGAACGTCGCCTCCGCCGTCCCCGTGCAGCCGCCCGCGGCGCCGTCGGACCTGTCGGCCGTCGCGGACGGGAGCAAGATCAACCTCTCGTGGACCGACAATGCGCCGGCGGTGCGGAAGAGCTTCACGGTCTGGCGTTCCATCGACGGTTCAAACTTCGCGCAGATCGGCATCACGCTCGGCACGACGACGTACATCGATTCGACGTCTCTGTCGCCGGCGACGATATACTTCTATGAGATTCAGGCGAGCAACAGCGCGGGCACGTCAAATTTCTCGAATGTGGCCAGCGCCACCACCGCCGCCGCGACACTGCCGGTCGATTGGTCCGACGGCGACATCGGCGCCGTTTCCGCCGCCGGGAGTACGTCCTTCGCCAACGGCGTTTACACCGTTAACGGCTCGGGCGGCGACATCTGGGGCAGCAGCGACTCGTTCCACTTCGTTTACCGCCAGCTCACCGGCGACGGCACGATCATCGCCCGCGTCGATGCGATGACCAGGACGAACGGTCTTGCCAAGGCCGGCGTGATGTTCCGCGATTCGCTCGCCGCCAATGCGAAACAGGCGGGCGTTTTCGTCACGCCTTCCAGCGGCGTCAGTTTCATCCGGCGATCGACCAGCGGCGGGAGCAGCACCAGCACGAGCGTTTCCGGCCCGGTCGCGCCGTACTGGGTGAAGCTCGTCCGCAGCGGAAACACCTTCACCGCGTATCGGTCTTCCAGCGGCACGACATGGACGCTCGTCGGCGTGTCGACGATCGGCATGAAGAGCAACCTCTACGTTGGCCTGGCCGTCTGCGCGAAGAACACGACGGGTTGGTTGAACACGAGCACGTTCAGCAACGTGTCGGTCACATAATCCGCCGCGCGCAGCTTGTCATCCCGAGGTACTCGGAGGGATCTCGCAGACCGCTGGCGTGCGAGACCCCTCGGAGTCCCTCGGGACGACATTGCGCCATGCTGAAGCGCGATGGAAACGACGTTGACGGGCGCAACCGTTTCGGTGACGCTTCGCCGCAATCATGGCGACCGACGCACCGATGCTGCGGGACTTCATCTACCTCGACTTCGACCGCGTCCGCTCGATGGCAGCTCAGCTCCGCATCGAAGTGGGCGGAGCGGATTGCGACGACCGTGCCGCGCGCGAGTCGCTCCTCTCCCATGTCGAGCCGGCGCTGGTGGCGCGCGGAAACGTCGCGCAGATCGACGCGGCGTACGACTTTTCCAAATGGACCGCCGATGCCTTCGCGGACGGGCAATTCGTCCGCGCTAACGGGATCGTCCGCCTGATGGATTATGCGTGGCTCTCCGCGGCGCTGGGCGGACTGCCGGCGGTGCTGAAGCGCATGAGCAAGCTCGAGATGGAAGCGTTGCGCAACAGCGAGGAAGGTCGTCGTCTGAGCAAGACGGAGCTGCAACGCCGCAGCCAGGAGAACCAGGTCGCCATCACGAAGGTCGAGGAAATGAAGGCGGACGAGCTGGGCGAGGTAGTCTCCCGCCTGTACGGCGACGTCGTGCGCGTGAAAGTCACGCCGACGCGCGAGCAGCCGAGCGCCGTCCTTGTCGGCTCCGCGTATGCGCGGCATTTTTACGATTCGCCGGCGGCGCTGAGCCAGAAGTACGGGATCGAGATCGACGCGGGGTGGACGGTGCTCGCCCAGCTCAACGTGCCGAATCCCGCTGCGGCGGCCGCGCCGATTCCGACGGGCAATCGCATGGAAGACGCGTTCGAGCAGATCGCGTTGCTGATGAACAACGCGTTTCGCCTCTCGAGCGCGCCGGCGTTCCCCGCCGTGTCGTTCACGCCGATCGCGATCTACCGCACCGCGCGGTGATTTGCTGCGCCATCGTGGCTTGGGCGTCTCGCCCGAGCGTTATCGCGGAGCGATCTTCAGAAATCAGCGGCTCATTCCGCCAGCGCGCGGTCAAGATGCCCAAGCCACGATCCTCGTTGCCGCGCGTTAATGGCGCACCTGCTTGCGCGGATCAGTGGCGGAAATGATTTCGCTCACGCCGGTCTGATTGAAGCCCTTGAAGCCCTCGTTGCGCTCGAGGTTTTCCAGGTGCGAGCCGATCGCGCCTTGCTCGCGGAATTGCCTGGCCTGCTCCGGCGTGATGTAGCCGTTCGCGAGGGCCCGCTGCAGGCGGCTTTCGGCGACTTTCCATCGCTCGCCTTCGGTGAAGGCCTGGCGGAGGAAAGTGAAGTTGGTAAACGGCTTCATCATCTTCACGCCGTCCTGCTTCTCGAGCTGATCGCGCAGCGAATCGAAATCGAACTGCGCTTCGAGGTGGTGCATGCCGGCCTGCAGGAACGAATCGCCGTGCAGCGCGCACCACAAGCCGACGGTGCCGAGCTTCTCGCGCGGCTGAAGTCCGTCGTGGCTGAAGTCGCCCATCAGCTCATCCGGCGTGAGATCGACGTCGTTGAAGGTGATGATGCCGGCGTTGGGCTGCTCCATCACCTGCGCGCCCCAACCGGCTTCCCGACCGGCGTAGAAACGCTCGCGGCAATGGAAGCCGAGCTTCTCCCACGTCGCGACGAGCAAGTTGAAGTTCTCACGCGAGCAGCGATAGGTGTGATGATCGTGATTGCCCCAGCCCAGACCCAGCTTGTCCTGGCGGCCTTTTTGAACTTGAGCGGCGCGGTTGCGACGCTGCCAGTATTCGCGTTCGGCGGCGAACCAGATGTCGCAGGTGAGGTCGGCGCCCAGGTCCGCGGTCGCCGCGTCGATCAATTGATTCGCGTGTTCGAAGCCGGCGGCGTCGTCGTCGCCGAACTCGCGGCGCCGGGAGCGGAACGATTCGAGATGTCGAAGCATCGCGATCGATTTGTTTGGATCGAATGCGGCGGGGCGGAAGCGGCAGCCGTGACGTTCGACAACGGCGAGCCGCGAACCTTTATCTTCCGATGCGACGAGCGAGCGGTACATGCCGAGCGGCTCGCCCAGGATCTGATTCTGAATCCCGTGAGCCGCCGCGAAGTCCGCCGCGAACTCCACCTTGACTCCCACTTCGATCTCGCCGCCCGCGGAGCGAACGACGATCGCCGGGAACATCCCGGCGGAGTTGGTGAAGACCGAGCGAGTTGCGTCACTGGCGACCTGTTCGTATCCCGCGTTTTTCAGTCGCGCGACGCGCCTGTCTGCGGCGGGCAGCGCGACGTAATCGACCCAGTCGTAGAAGCGCGTCCCGGTTTCGTCCTTCATCCGCCGCGCCAGTTCGGCGGCGAAGGTGTTGCGATCCAGAAAATCGGCGAGGAGTTCCCGGACCAGCGCCTCGGCCTGCGGCTGTGGTTCCCATTGGTAAGCTTCGAGAGGATTGGTGGTCGTGGCTTGCAACGTCATGGTTGCTCTCCGGAAAAAGGACGGATTTGTCGCGTGACTTCGGCGACAAATTATGTAATATTCATTCTCCCGAGTCCATCGGCAGCCGCGGACTCGCTCGGTGAACTCATTGTATCCATCTAATTCAGGAGTGCGTCTCCGGTAGCCGGGCGTCTCTCCAAAGGCCAGGCACGAGTTGCCGATGATCCTGTCATCGGACCAACGACCTGCCGAATCCCCCGGGAGAACCGCGATGTCGCTGTTAGAGACTATGGATCCCAAATCGGCCGCCGCCAAAATCGTTGTTCAGTCCCCGTTCGGGGCGGTTCCGTCAATCACGACGGAGCTCCCGGGGCCAAAGTCCAGGGACCTGATCGATCGCGACGAGCGATACAGCTCGCCGTCGTACACGCGCGATTACCCGCTGGCGGCCAAGCGTGCGCTGGGCTGCGTGGTTGAAGACCTCGACGGAAACCGCTTCCTGGATTTCGCCGCGGGCATCGCCGTCTGTGCGACGGGGCACTGTCATCCGAAGGTCGTCGAGGCGATCGAGAAGCAGGCGCGCTCGCTTATCCACATCTGCGGGAGCGATTTTTACTATCCGAGCATGGTCGAGCTGTTCGAGAAGCTTGACGCGATCACGCCGGGCGGATCGGGGAAGAAGATCCTGCTGACCAACAGCGGCGCGGAGGCCGTCGAGGCGGCGTTTAAGCTGGCGCGGCATCACACCAACCGCAAATACGCCATCTCGTTCCACGGCGCGTTTCACGGACGGACGATGGGCGCGCTGGCGCTGACCAGCTCCAAGGCCCGACAGAAGGAAAAGTTCTCGCCGCTGGTTCCGATGACGGCTCACGTCCCCTTCGGCGACGTGAAGGCGATCGAGTCGACGCTCTTCCGCTACCAGATGTCGCCCGGCGAAGTGGCTGCGATCTTCGTCGAGCCGATCCAGGGCGAAGGCGGATACGTCGTCGCGCCGCAGGGCTTCATGACGGATCTTCGCGGCCTCTGCGACAAATACGGCATCCTGATGATTTGCGATGAGATCCAATCCGGCACCGGGCGGACGGGCAAGTGGTTCGCGTACGAGCATTTCGGCGTCGTGCCGGACATCACGCTCATGTCCAAGGGAATCGCCAGCGGGATGCCGCTGGGCGCGGTCATCGCGCGCGAAGGGATCATGGACTGGCCGCCGGGGGCGCAGGGATCGACCTTCGGCGGAAATCCGGTCTGCTGCGCCGCAGCGGTGGCCACGCTCGAGCTGGTCGAGAAGCAATACATGGCCAACGCCACCGCGATGGGCGGCTTGCTGATGAGCGGCTTGAAGAGAATCGCGCAGCAGCACAAGTGCATTGCCAACCCGCGCGGGATCGGATTGATGTGCGGCGTGGACGTCTTCAACGACGCCGGCGAGGCCAGCCCCAAGCTCCGCGAGCGGATCATCCAGGCGTGTTTCGAGCAGGGGCTGATCATGCTCGGCTGCGGCGAGACCGCGATCCGCTTCTGTCCGGCGCTGTGCATCACCGCGGAGGAGATCGAGGTCGGGTTGAAGCTGTTCGAAGCTGCGGTCACCTCAGTCGAATAACGCGTTTGCTCATGGTGGCTTGGGCGTCTCGCCCGAGCATTTGCGGCGTGAGCCGCTCCGCGGAAACGCGCGGGCGAGACGCCCAAGCCACGGATAGAATCAATCATGCCTACGGCTTTGGAAAAGTTCGGGATCTCCGCGTCACCTGTCGCGATGATCATCGGCGGCGAATCGATCGCCTGCTCGGGTGGGACGATCACGGTCCGCAGTCCGATCGACGGCGCGACGCTCGCGACGATCAAATCCGCCACGCCCGCGGACGTCGAGCGCGCGATCGCGGCGGCGGCCGATGCGTTCGTCAAATGGCGCGAAGTGCCCGCCCCCAGGCGTGGCGAATTCGTCCGCCGCCTCGGGGAGAAACTTCGTCAGCATAAGTCCGACCTCGCGCAAATCGTCCAGATCGAGGCGGGAAAGATCACGCAGGAGGCGCTGGGCGAAGTGCAGGAGATGATCGACATCTGCGACTTCGCCGTTGGCCTCTCGCGGCAACTCTACGGGTTGACGATCGCCTCCGAGCGCGCGGGGCACCGGATGATGGAGCAGTGGCTGCCGCTCGGTCCGATCGGGGTGATCACGGCGTTCAATTTTCCGGTCGCGGTGTGGGCGTGGAATGCGGCGATCGCGCTGGTGTGCGGCGATCCGGTCGTCTGGAAGCCGAGCGAGAAAACGCCGCTGACCGCGATCGCGTGCATGAAGGTCCTCGCCGAGGTGCAGCGCGAGATGCCGGAAGTGCCGGCGGCCGTCGCATCAGTCGTCATCGGCAAGCAGGACGTCGGGCAGGCGATCGCATCGTCGAGCAAACTTCCGCTGATCAGCGCGACCGGCTCGACGCGCATGGGCCAGGCCGTCGCCGAGACCGTCGCCAGGCGCCTCGGCCGTTGCCTGCTCGAGCTCGGCGGCAACAACGCGATGATCGTGACGCCCAGCGCCGACCTGGAGCTGGCGACGCGCGCGATCACTTTCGCCGCCGCGGGAACGGCGGGGCAGCGGTGCACGACGCTGCGCCGGCTGATCGTTCACGAATCGGTCGCGAAACCGCTTGTCGAGCGCCTGACGAAGATTTTCGACAAGCTGAAAGTTGGCGATCCACGAACTGAAGGTGTGCTCGTGGGACCGCTGATCGACGAGAACGCGTACCAGTCGATGAAGCGCGCGCTCGATTCCGCCGCGAAAGGCGCGCGCCGCGTTCACGGCGGTCAGCGGGTCACGGAAAACGTCCCGAACGGAATCTACGTCCGCCCCGCGATCGTGGAGATCGACGCCAGCGCGCCCATCGTCAAAGAAGAAACCTTCGCCCCGATCCTTTACGTCATGACGTACAAGGATTTCGACGAAGCGGTGCGCATTCATAACGACGTCCCGCAGGGCCTCTCCTCCGCCGTCTTCACCGGCGACATGCGCGAAGCCGAGCGCTTCCTCTCGCCCGCCGGCAGTGACTGCGGCATCGCCAACGTGAACATCGGCACCAGCGGCGCGGAGATCGGTGGCGCGTTCGGGGGAGAAAAGGCGACCGGCGGCGGCCGCGAGTCGGGTTCCGACGCATGGAAGGCGTACATGCGCCGCGCGACGAACACGATCAACTACTCGAAGGACCTGCCGCTGGCGCAAGGCATCTCCTTTGACGTCTGATTCGAGCGCGATATCCTTTCAGCCGCGCCAAGCGTCTCACACGTCACGCAAGCGGCATCGCGATGCACGAATCCCTGCGCCCAAGGCTCGCCTTTACCCTGATCGAGCTGCTCGTCGTCGTCGGAATCATCGCCATTCTCGTCGGCATCCTCCTTCCCGTTCTCTCGCGGGTTCGATCGCAGGCGAACCAGGTGAAGTGCGCATCGAACCTGCACCAGCTCATGCTCGGCACGATGATCTACTCGCGCGAGAACAAGGGCGGCTGGTACATCACCGCCGGCGACTATTCCAACGACTCGCTCGAGTCGCTCATCCCGACCTACATCAAAGACGCAAAGGTGGCGATCTGCCCGGGCACGAAGAACGTCGTTGACCTCCGCGCCACCGCCACCGAGACCGTCACGATCAACGGCTCGCCCGTGGTTCGAACCTACAACCCGCACCTTCGCAAGCCTGCCGACTATGCCGAGGACGACCGCGGCGGGCACAGTTACGAGGTCTTCTGCTGGGCGGGAAAGGCGCAGTATCCGGATGGCGTGACTATCGCGGCGGATTATCTGATGACCTACAAGAACGTCCGCCGGCCGGCGGAAACGTTCCTGCTGCTCGATCGTGATCAAGGCGCGTTCGGCACGACGAACAATTGGCCGGAGAAGATCGATAATCACGGCGAGCGGGGCGTGAACCTTGGCTTTTGCGACGGCCACGTCGAGTTCGCCGACCGCGCGGCAATGGTTCGCGCGATGCTCATCAGCCGGCATCCGTGGCCGCGCGAATCGAACGACCTGGGCCCGGCGCTGGCGATCGTCAAAGGACTTCACAACTCCGGCGGCTGGCAGGGGAAATGGTGGTTTCAATAGCTCCGGCGCGGCCGGCGGCGCGAAAGCGCCGTCACCAACGCGGCAGCGTAACCCGATAGCGCTACAGGTTCCGGCACCATCGTCGCCTCAATTGAATTGACGAACATCTGATGTCCGCCGCCCGCCCCGCCGTCGGCGTTGGTGATGTTGATCGCGCGGATGCCGGTGATGATGGATGTGTCGTAATTGAACGGACCCACGCTGAACGTCGCCGAGTCGCTCAAGCGGACGGCGGTGAAGCGATAGGTGGATGCGGTGTCGCGCGCCAGCGTGAGCCGCAGCCCGCCGAACGTTTGCAGGATGCCGGTGTCGATCGTCGTGTTGCTGAGCGTGTCGTAGAACTGGTAGTTGCCGCTCGCGACCGATGCGTTGAAGTAGAACTGACAGATTGCGTTTCCGCCCAGGCCCCAGCCGATCGTCTCCTGCCCGTCGACGTCGCCGCCGTCGTAGCTGATCGCATACGTGCCGCCGACTTGTAGATCGGTGAGCAGGCTTCGCCGCGCGGCGAAGGTGTTGCCGGTGGGGTCGGCGTTATTGCCCCACGCGACGCCGGCGGTGTCGATGTCGGGACCACCGGGGCCGTTGATCGTTGACGTCGCGACGATCTCGTGAAGGTTCGAATTTCCGCCGAAGGGGAAACCGTTCGTCTGCCACGGGCCGAAGCCGAACCCACCGTTGAGCAGGTGATACGGCCCGCCGGCCGTGTAGGCGGGATCGGATGCGTCGTCATGCGCGACGATGATTGCGGCGCTCGCGGCGCCGTTCACGAAGATCGCCGACATCACCCATGCCGCCCACGCCCAGCCGGCTCTGATGCGCATGATGAAATGTTAATCGCGCGGCGGCACAAGCGATACAAATTGTTGCCCTTGCTCCACCTGCGCGATGTGGTCGTGTGAAGCTGGCGAAGGCGATGCAACGTCGAGCGCCGCCGCGGCGTCTTTTGTTACAGTGGGTGCGTGCGGCAAATTACCGCGTGGATTCACGGTTTTCACGATCCCCGCTGCAAGCCGTCTCGTGCTAGGTTGTGAGTCGCGATTATGGTGTACATCCACAAAAAATCTCCGGGCCCGATCGATCCCTGGCCGGCCGTCCGCCACGGTGGGTTGAACCATCTCGACGGCGTGCGAGGGAAATACCTCGTGCTCTGGAACGCGGACATCGTGCAGCGTGAAGGCGCGTGGCATTACATCTTCGAGTTCGACGTGCGCGACACGCTGGAGATGAGCGCGCTGGCGCAGCTCGTCGGCGGCGGAAAGCAGCGCGGGTACCCGAACGACATGGACTGGAAGACCTGGCTCGGTCCCCACTGCACGCAGATCACCGCCGCCGTGCGCGAAGAGATCCTCAATATGCCCGCGGATGCGGCGCGCACGGAGGCGGTCATCACCGACATGCGCGAGCTCCGCAACGCGCCGCCGGTCCCGGGCCGCAAGCCGGATGACTGGTACCGCGGAGGGGAATCCCCTGACGATTTTCTGCTGACCGTCGGTGGGCTGTAGGCGCCAGGATTGGCTACACTCCGCGCCGCGATGCGCGGCGCTCCTCTGCTTTAATTTCCGACACGTGGACGAGGAATTGCTCGACGAGCTGGATCGGCTCACCACCCGCGGGTTCGAAGCGTTCGTTAAGGCGGGCTGTCTGCCCGCGCGCGAACGCCGCGAAGAACGGGTGACATCAACAGGCTTGCACGCGAGCGCGCCCGGATCAGTCGGAATGAAAGCCGCCGCCGGCGATGCTATGCTCCGACGTCATGGCATGGGTCTTCCTGTTTTTCGCCGGCCTCTGCGAAATGGTCTGGCCGCTGGGGTTCAAGTACACGCACGGGTTTCGAACGCACTATCCGGCGGTCGCCGGGACGTTCCTGATCATGATCCTGAGCTTCGGCCTGATGAGCGTCGCGACGGCCAAGGGCATCCCCGTGGGGACGGCGTACGCGGTGTGGACGGGACTGGGCGCCGCAGGCGTCGCGGTGCTGGGGATGATTCTCTTTCATGAGCCGCGCGACATGGTTCGCATCGGTTGTCTCGCGCTGATCATCATCGGCGTGATCGGGCTGAAGTTTCTCTCGCCGCCGGATGAGACAAGTAAGCCAGCCCCTGCGACGGCGGACGCGGCGAGCGGAGCGTCAGTCCCACAATAGATCGCTCGGCATCGACGCCCAGATCATCGTCCGCCAGCGCAGACGAACTGCCGATTCGAGCGAATCGAGATCGCTGCGGTCGTCGGTGGTGCTGGCGGCGCGCACCGTGGCGGGCTTTTCATTCGCCACGATCTTCGCGAGCGACGTCATGGAGAATTCCTCCGACGGCACGCGCATGTGCGCCTCGAGCGGCCCGTCACCGGCGACGAGCGTGACGTTGGTCAGCTCCGTCGGGTTCTCGTCCAGCGCCTGCTCGCTGTAGACCTTGGCCTGCGCGAACGAAGAGAGGACGCCCGCTTCCATCCGCGCCAGCGGCAGATCGGTGCTGTCGGCGAAGGAGACGCTGTTGATCAGCAGTCGTCCGCCGGGGTTGAGCCGCTGCTTCATCTCGGCGATCGACTCGGCGGTCAGCAGATACCAGGGGACGCTCTCGCTGGCGTAGGTGTCGAGGAAGATCAGGTCGTACTGGTGATTGTCACGGCGGAGAAACGCGCGGGCGTCGGCGACTTCGACGTCAACTTGCGGCGGCAGATCGAAAAACCGCCGGGCCAGATCGACAATCCGCGGCTCGATGTCAACTACTGTCACTTTCAATCCGCGCAGCGCCAATTCCTTCGGCAGCAGGCCGGCGCCGCACCCGAGCACCAGCGCGGTCGTCGCACCCGGGTGATGGCTGAAGGAGAGCAGGTTGAGGTCCTGCACGAAGTCTTCGACCGTCCGTCGTGTCGCGCGGTTCATCTCGCCCTGGATCACGCCGTTGATCAGCAGCATGCGCGACGTCGGGTAGTCCATCACCTGAAGCAGGCCGATGCCGCTCTGATGCGCGGCGAGAACTTCGATCGATGTGCCGAAGCGATCGGTCATGTGTCGCGGCGGACGGAAGAGCAGCGCGATCGCGACACCGACGAGGAGCATGGCGATCACCGCGGGCGTTGCGCGGCTGCCGTTGGCGAGCACCCAGACGATTCCGAGCGTCAGCAGCACAACACCGGTGACGACCAGCGACCAGCGCAGCGAGCAGTAGGGGACCAGTACGAAGGCGGTGAGCCATCCGCCGGCGAGTCCGCCCAGCGTGTTGGTGAAGAACAGTCGTCCCGCCGCCGATCCTGCGCCGGCGTGCCGCCGCGCGTCGATGTAGGCGATGAGCACGGGCGAGACCGCGCCGAGCATGAGCAGCGGCACGCCGAAGAGAAGGGCCGCGCCGACCAGGCTGCCGATCGGCACGTTCAGGTGCGTCGAGACGAAGTCGAACGCGGGCGTGCGCATGAGCGGGTACGCGCAGAGCCAGAGCCCCGCGACGGCGAAGAGCATCGCGAGCGTTCCACGCCCGATCCGACGCGCAAGCCTGCCGCCTAATCCGTAACCGAGCGCGAGGAACAGGAGCGTGACGGTGATCTGCGCGGTCCAGACTTGCAGGGATGTGCCGAAGAATGGCGCCATGGCGCGGGCGCCGGCGATCTCGACGATGATGACGGACATGCCCTCGAGCCACGCCGTCGGATAGACCATCCCCGGCCTCGCCGCCGTCGCGTCGATGACAGAAGTTTCATGATGGGCGAGCGGGCGCTCGATGGTATCGGTCAATGCGCTCCCAGCCGCTTCCCTTGCGGCTCCTCTCTAAGTCCCTGTACCCGAGAGGCTTTAGCGGCGATAATCTAGCGGCAATAAACGATACTTACGAGCGTTTAATTCCATGACGGCCGCCGGAAACAGCAGCGCAATGACCGCCACCGACGTATCGACGGGCAGCGCGCCGCCGGTTTCGACGCCGGCAGTCAGCGTCGTTGCGCCCAGCGACGAAGAGCTGGTGGAGCTGTTGCGGCAGGGTTCGCCCGCCGCCGGGGACGTGCTGGTCAGACGGTACTGTCAGCCCCTGCTGCGGTACCTCCAGCGCATCGCCGGCAGCGACCACCTCGCCGAGGAGCTGCACCAGCAGACCTGGCTGAGCGTGCTGGATCACATCGAGCGGTTCGACAAGTCTTCCAGCACCGGCGGTTTCAAGGCGTGGCTGTTTCGTATCGCCACGAACAAGGCGAATGATCACTGGCGTTCGGCCGGGCGGGAGAAGTCGGCGAAGGACGGGTTGAAGCTCGTCACCGACGATCAGATGCCGCAGCCGGGGCATCGGATTGAAGGGACGGAGCAGGAGATCAAGCTCCGCTGTGCGATCGAGAAGCTGCCGGAGGCGCAGCGGCAGGTGTTGATGCTGCGGTACTACAGCAACCTGAAGTTCGTCGAGATCGCCGAATTGCTGGGATGTCCGTTGAACACGGCTCTGGGCCGGATGCACAAGGCGGTGCTGAAGCTGCGGCAGTTGATGGACGAATGAACATGCCGACGTAGCGGCAAAGGAAGTCGTGATGCCTCCTCAAACCGAACGGCTCGATCGCGAAGCACTGCTGATGCTGTACGCATCGGATGAGCTGAGCGGCGAAGAGCGCGCGGCGTTCGATCAGAAGCTCGCGGGGGATGAGAATCTTCGCGCGGAGCTCGATCGGCTGCGCGAAGCGGTGGGGCGGACGTCGGGGGCCATCGATCTGCTCGATCAACGCCAGCGCCCGCCGGTGAGCGAAGGCGTCGCGCTGCGTCGCGTGATGCGGGCGATCAACCAGTGGCTGTTGACCCGCGTGCAGAAGCGGCCGGCGGCGCGACAACGACTGCTGCCGATCGCGTGGTGGGCCTATCCGACCGCGGCGGCGGCGGCGGTCATCGTCGGGTTCCTTGTCTGGTCGAGCAAACAGGAGATCGGACCGCTGCCGGCAGATCCGCAGGTGCGGGCGAACATTCAGCTCGCCGAGGCCGACGCGGACGCGCTGGCGGATCGGTTGGAATCGGAATTCGACATCAGCGCCGACGCACGGGCGGACGATGCGATGCGCCGCGAGTTGCCAGGTCCGGCGGACACCTTCTTCATGGCGCCCGCCGAGGAGAACGCGCAGTGAGATCAACGATTCTGCGATATGCGGCGGCGGCGGCGATGCTCGCCACTGCCCTTCCCGCGGCGCGGTCCGCGGAACTGAGCAGGCCGACAACCAATCCATCCGTCGCTCTCGCCGCCCCGTCGTCGACGCAGCCGTCCGATGCGGAGCGCCGCTCCAACATCATGCGCCGATCCGAAAGTCCCCTGCGGCGCGGGATGGACTTTCGCCGCGGGCTCGGCGTCACGCCGGGCGGCGGGGCGGGACAACTCCCGCCGATGACCGACGAGGAGAAAACCGAGATCGAGCAGTTCATGAAGAGCTACTCGCCACGGCGGTGGGAGAAGTTCCAGGACGTGCCGGAAGACCGCAGGGACAAGATCCTCTCCAACATTCGCGCGCAGTACCGCTGGATGAAGCGGCTGAAGGAGGAAGACGCCGAGATCTACGACATCCGCATCAAGCGCCTCCCGATCGAAGACGAGATGTTCGCGCTCGGCTGGGAGATGCGCCAGGAGGCGCACCCGACCGAGGCGACGCGAAAAAAGCTGCGGGACCAGGTGCGGCTGTTCGTGGACAACAGTCTGGCCGAGCGGCGCGTGCGGCTGGCGCGATGGCAGGATCGCTTGAAGCAGGAGCAGCTTTGGCTCGCGGATCAGCAGTCGTCGCTGCAACAGGACCTGGCGCGGCACGATTTGCTCGTGGACAAGGGTGTCGATGCGATCGAAAACGATCGGGGAATGGCGGAGCTGCGCGACCTTGCAGGCCCGATGCTGCAGCGCGGCTTCCGGCCGAGCAACCCGGAGAACAACAGCGCACAGACCACCGCGCCGGCGCAGAACTCGAATGACTAACAGGCGGGTGGGGCGTGCGGCCTGACCGCTAAGCGAAAATAAGACGACCGCGAGATCAGCTCTCGCGGTCGTCTTCGTTTTCGTCACTGACTGACGCCGGCCTTAGTACACAACCGCCATCGCGTCTTCGATCGATTCGATGACCTGCTTCACGTGGAACGGCTTGCGGAGGAATCCGTCAAAGCCGCTGGACTGAAGCTGCTTGGCGTCGTCATCGGTCAGCTTCTCGCTGAGGGCGATGACCTTGGTGAGCTGCAGGTCGGCGGAATTCTTGACCTGCTTGCAGACCTCACGCGCGTCGATCGTCTGCAGGTGCATGTCGAGCAGGATGACGTGCGGGCGGAACTTCTCCGCGCTCACGCCGGCCTCGAAGCCGCCTTTGCAGACTTCCACTTCATACTTCGCTTCGTCCTCGAGGATCTTCTCGAGCACTTCCACGACGTCCTGCTCGTCGTCGACGATGAGGACGCGCGTGGCGCCGGTCATCAGCCCGTTGAGCGGCATGCCGTGCTGCTTCATAAAGCGGATGAGCTGATTGAGCGGGATCCGCCGGTCTTTCGAGCCCGGGATGCGGTACCCGTGGAGCGCGCCGGAGTCGAACCACTTGCTGACGGTTCGGGGGGCGACGCTGCAGATCTTGGCGACCTCGCCGGTCGTCAGGACGTCTTTGACTTTCGTGGTCGAACTCATGGCATTTTCTCCCATAGCAGCGATGCTTCTTCTCTCTCCGAGTGCCGCAGATTCATCTCGCGGCCTTTGTTGCCGTCCGTGCGTCGCGTGCTCACCGTGCCCTCCATGCACATCGTGCAGGCGCTTCGCCGTGTGACGGTAACACTCTCTATATCGACTCTGGGGACGACGACTTGAGGCGAGGCCGCGCGGATTCTGCGGCCGCAGTTTTCTGTTCTGCCCCGGCGAGTTCTATGGGACGTTGCGAATCGGACGTGACCGCCGGTCCCGAATTGACAAGCGCGCGGCGACAGTCGAAAACCCTTGAAATATGCACGTCCTGTACGTCCATCAGAACTTCCCCGCCCAGTTCGGACACATCGCGCATCACCTGGTCGATAAAATCGGCTGGAAATGCTCGTTCGTGAGCCAGACGCCAAGCGGCGTGGTCGGGGGGATCAATAAGATCGAGTACAAACTGGCTGGCGGGGCCACCAAGCAGAATCATTTCTGCTCGCGCACGTTCGAAAACACCGTCTGGCACTGCGACGGCGTGTATCGCGCGATGAAGGCGCACCCCCAGGTGAAGCCGGACCTGATCGTTGGCCACAGCGGCTTCGGCTCGACGCTCTTCCTCCGCGAGCTTTACCCGACTACGCCGATCATCAACTTCTTCGAGTACTACTATCTTCCGCACGATCCCGACAGCGACATGGATTTCCGCAAGGACCTGGGCTGGCCGACCTCCGAGCTGAAGTACCTGAGATCACGATGCCGTAACGCGATGATTCTTCTGGACCTGGAAAACTGCCAGGCCGCCTACACGCCGACGGAGTTTCAGCGCTCGCGTTTCCCCGAGCAGCTTCGCTCGAAGCTCGACGTCATCTTCGACGGCGTCGATCGGCAGATTTACCACGGCTACGACGAGACGCTCCGCCCGCCGGTCGGGCAGCGGAGCGATCGCACCATCCTGGGCGTGATCATCCCGGCGGACACGCGGATCGTCACCTACATCAGCCGCGGCTTTGAGTCGATGCGCGGCTTCGACATTTTTATGAAGACCGCCAAGCGCATTTACGAGCAATACCCGAACGTGATCTTTCTCGTCGTGGGCACCGACAAAATCGCGTACGGCGGAGACGAGGAGTTCGTCGCGCCGTACAAGACCTTCAAGGATTGGGCGCTGGCGCGCGAGCAGTACGACCTGTCGAAATTCCGCTTCCTCGGCCGCGTGCATCCGGCGGAGCTGGGAAAACTGCTGGCGACGACGGACCTGCATATCTATCTGACGGTGCCTTTCGTCTTGAGCTGGAGCATGATGGATGCGCTGAGCTGCGGCGCGGTCGTGCTCGGCTCGGCGACCGCGCCGGTGAAGGAAATGATCGGCGACGGCGAGAACGGACTATTGGCCGATTTCTTCGACGCCGACGCTTTGGCCGCGAAGGCAGTCGAGGCGCTGCGGGATCCGAACGGGCACCGTCCGCTGGGTCGCGCCGCTGAGAAGATGATCGTCGAGAAATACAGCCTAGACGCCGTCCTGCCGCGCATGCTTCAGCTCTACGAACGCGCCGCTTCGATGAAGCTGCAAGGCTGGGACCCGCCCGCGTACGTCAACATGCCCGCCCCTGCGCCGACGCCTCCGCCGCGCACCGTGCAGCCGACCCAACAACGCGTACAGTTCAAAAAGACGCCCTTCGCCGGATAAATCGGCCGATAATCTTCCGCCCGCACGGGCCTTACGTCCCTCACCGGCCGTACGATGTGCGTGGACGGCAGGAAGAACGATTCATGGGGGGGAGCAGAATATCGCGCCGACGGCGGCGCGCGGGAAAAGCCGGGGCATAATCGGTTAGTATCCCATGCCGACGGGGTTGATGTTTTGAGTTGTTTTCCTGCACGCCCGCCCAACACGGCTTCCCGACGTCGCGCCGCCGGAAGCGTTCTCCTCTCCGTCGCGCTGCTGCTTACGACCGGTTGTCTGTCCGAGCGCTCCTTCCCGATGCGCGAGCGCGACCTTCGTCACATCGCCCCGCAGGAAGTGAAAGAGCACGGGGTGACGCTCTCGACGCGCGCGTGGGCGGCGAAGGTGCACGAAGAGCTGCGCCCGCTGCTGCCGATGACCGTGCGCGGCGCGCTGCTCACCGACGATCTGCGCGATGCGGACGTCTACGCGCACTTCGGCATCATCCGCCAGACCCTTGATTCGGTCGCGGCGAACTTCCAGGGGATCAATCGCAGCGCGGCAGTTGTTCCGTCGGCGAACACTTTCAACGACACGAAGTGGCCGGGCTATGAGCCGGTCGAGATCGTGATGGAGGACGGTCTGCCGCTGAGCGCGCGGATCGCGCCCCCGACGGGACGAGAAATTGAAGGCAGCTACGTTGTCGTCGCGCACGGCCTCTTCGGTCAGTCCGCCGGCTACCGGCAGTACAACCTCTGCGAGGCGCTCCGCGCGTTCGGGCATCACGTGGTGACGGTGGATATGCGCGGGCACGGCGAGACGGGGCGGCTGCACCCGGAGTATCCGATCACGTTCGGCCTCGATGAGCCGCGCGACCTGCTTGCCGTCTCACGCTACCTGCGGAGAAAGCTTCAGGCCGCCCGCGTCGGACTCGTCGGATTCTCGATGGGCGCGCACCAGGCGCTGATGACCGCGTGGCTGGACGGCGACGCCAGCCTGCCCGATTCGAGCACTGTCGCGAGCGGCTCGTTGCCGTCGCCGATCACCGTCGCGCTGCATCGTCCGGCGGCCAGGGCCGCGTTCGACGGCGGGATCTTCGTGATCTCGCCGGTGCTCAACATGGTCGAGTACGCGGACAGCCTGAGCATGCCGCATACCGTGCTCGATTCACCCGTGCGCGCGATCTTCCAGGACAAGGTCGAAGCGCGCCTGCGGCAGTTCGGCGCAAAGCCCAGCCGCAGCATGTGGGACTTGATGGAGGAAGAACTCCGCCGCTCGCGCTGGGCCAAGCAGTACAAGAACTACTGGTCGCTGATGGACGACAACCTCTCGTTCATCGACTTCTGCGCGCACGGGTCAGGCGCGCATCGCATGGAGTCGGCCCGCGTGCCGGTGCTGGTCCTCCAGGCGGCGGACGATCCGATCACCGGCTCCGCGCAAGCCGTCGCCGACGTCTTCGGGCATGTCACGAATCCGAATTGTGGCGTGATCCTCCTCCGCGAGGGCGGCCACGGCGGTTTCCCGGCGCTGTCTAGCAGCTACTATTACAGCCTCCTGCACGCCTTCTTCGATCCGAAGACGTCGCCGCGCCCGGCGGGCGAATTGCCGGACCTGGCGAAGCGCGACGTGGATGATGTCGAACCGATGCGACTGAGCGTGCCGGCGCGCTAAGAGATACGTGTTCGCGCGGGCTTGGCTTCCCTCGCGTGTTTGCCATTCGCGGGCCCGCGATGATCGCGATCGGCGGATGACTTGGGCTTTGCCGCACGCTCCGCCTTCTTCACCGGTCCCAGCGCGATCGCCAGCACCTGGTCGATGTTCTCCACGAAGTGGAACTTGAGCGTGTTGCGGACTTCCTCGGGGATGTCGGGCAGATCCTTCTCGTTGCGCTTGGGGATGATCACCTGTTTGATGCCGGCACGCTTGGCCGCGAGCGTCTTCTCTTTCAGCCCGCCGATGGGCAGGACCAGGCCGCGCAGCGTGATCTCGCCGGTCATGGCGACGTCGTGATGCACCGGGCGGTTCATCATCAATGACGCCAGTGCCGTGAACATCGCGACGCCGGCGCTGGGGCCGTCCTTCGGCACGGCGCCGGCGGGGACGTGGATGTGGACGTCGCTGTTGGCCAGCAGCTCCGGATCGATGCCGAGCTTGTCGGCACGCGAGCGGAGGAGCGTGAAGGCGGCGGTGGCGGATTCCTTCATCACCTCGCCGATCTGCCCGGTGAGCATGATCCCGCCCTTGCCGGCAAAGCGCGATGCCTCGATGAAGAGGATCTCGCCGCCGACCGGCGTGTAGGCGAGGCCGGTCGCGACGCCGGGCACGCTGGTGCGCTGCGCCAGTTCGGGTTCGTAGCGCGGGGGCCCCAGCGTCTTGCCGACGTATTCGCGATCGACGACGACGCGATCGGTTCGCCCGCCGACGACTTCCGCCGCGATCGCGCGGGCGACGGAGCCGATATTCCGCTCGAGCGAGCGCACGCCCGCCTCGCGCGTGAAGCTCTCGATGATTTCGCGCAGCGCCTCGTCTTTGAAGCGGACGTTTTTCCCGGTCAGGCCGTTCACGTCAAGCTGGCGCGGGACGAGATAGCTCTTGGCGATGTTGAGCTTGTCGCTGTTGGTGTAGCCGGGGATCTCGATCACCTCCATGCGGTCGCGCAGCGGCCCGGGCACGGTGTCCATCGTGTTGGCGGTCGCGATGAAGAGCACCTTCGACAGATCGAAGGGCACGTCGAGGTAATGATCGGTGAAGGTCGAGTTCTGCGCCGGATCGAGCACTTCGAGCATCGCGGACGCGGGATCGCCGCGGAAGTCGCTGCTCATCTTGTCGATCTCATCGAGCATCATGACCGGGTTGCGCGTGCCCGCCTTGCGCAGTTCCGCGATGATGCGGCCGGGCATGGACCCGATGTAGGTGCGGCGGTGACCGCGGATGTCGGCCTCGTCGCGCACGCCGCCCAGCGCGACGCGGATGAACGTGCGGCCCATCGCCTCGGCGATGCTCTTTCCGAGCGACGTCTTGCCGACGCCCGGCGGGCCGAGGAAGCACAGGATCGCTCCGCCGCCGTCGGGTTTGAGCTTTCGCACCGCGAGGTACTCGATGATGCGGCGCTTGACCTTCTCCAGATCGAAGTGATCGCGGTCGAGGATCTTCTTGGCGTCAGCCAGATCGAGCTTGTCGTCGGTGACGACCGACCACGGCAGCTCGGAGATGATCTGGAGATACGTGCGGATCACGCCGTACTCGGGCGACGCGCTGGGGATCGATTCGAGGCGCGACAATTCGCGGTTCGCCTCCTTGGCGACGTTCTCCGGCAGCTTCGCCGCGTCGAGGCGCTGTCGGAGCTGCTCGATCTCGTTTCCCGTGCCGCTCTGATCGCCTTCGCCGAGCTCCTTGCGGATGGCCTTGAGCTGCTCCTGGAGATAGTAGCGGCGCTGCGACTTGTCGATGTTCTCTTTGACCTGGGATTGGATCTTCGATTGAAGCTCGAGCACGTCGAGCTGCGTCGCGATCCGCGCGGCGATCATGCGGAGCCGCTTCTCGACGTCCAGCTCTTCCAGCAGCAGTTGCTTGTCGGTCGTATCCGCCTGGAGATTCGCGGCGAGGAAATCCGCCAGCGCGGAAGGATTCGTGATGCTGTTAAGCACCTGCGCCGCTTCGTCCGGCGTGTTGGGCGAGAGCTCGATCACCCGATTCGCCTGCTGCCGCACGGAATTCAGCAGCGCGTCCAGGCTCGGCGTCTCGATCAGCGAATCTTCCAGCACTTCGACGCGCCCGCGCGCGAACGGATCGTTCTGCTCGATCGCGTGCAGCTTATAGCGCGTCAGCCCGTGCACGATGATCGACTGATTCCCGTCCGGCAGCTTGAAGAGCTTGAGGATCATGCACGCGACGCCGACGCCGTAGAGCTCTTCCTGCGTCGGGTCTTCGACCTCCGCGTTTTTCTGCGTGATCACGCCGACGATCTTGTCGCCGGGCATCACTTCGTCGAGCAGGTTCTTGCTCTTCTGCCGCCCGACGTTGAGCGGCATCACGGTGCCCGGGAAGACGACGATGTTGCGGATCGGCAGGATCGGCAGGGTCGCGGGGATGGTGATGAGCTGCCCGTTCGACCCTGTGCGGATCGTCGTGCCGGCTTCCGTGCGTTCGATAACCTGTGTCTCGGCCATGGTGTCAGTTGTTAGTCGTTAGTTGTCAGTTGTCAGTCATCGCGACGCGTGGCCGTCACAACTAACAACGAACCACTCACATCCAACGTCATCTTTTTGGTAATTCGATCCAGAGGAACCCGTCCACGTACTTGGCGGAAATCCTGTCCTTGAGGACGTCCTCCGGCAGCTCGACCTCGCGGGCGAATGCGCCGTGATCGATCTCCATCAGGTGTACCCGCATGTGTTTGGAATCAGAATCCTGACACGGCGGCGACGGACACGGGGGCACCGCGCGGTTGCCGCGGATCTGCAATCGCTGATCAACCACCACGATGTCGATCTTTTCCTTGTCCACGCCGGACAGGTCCACGCAGACCTGGTAGTCGTTCTCGGTCTCGTACAGGTTGACGTTGGGGGTGAAGACTTCGCTGGGCAGGAAGTTGTAGTACCCCTTGGTGAGCTGATCCATCATCTTCTGGACCTGCGGGTTGATGTTCCCGAAAGGTCCGGCGGCGGCGGGGGGTGCAGAGGCGAGCATGGGCATGGAATAGTCTCCGCGCGAATATGCCTGGGTTTGTCGCACAATCTTGCGTGACGCGCCGGATCATCATACGAGTCGAACTGCGCCGCGAACAGGTGCCTTTTCAATCTTAGCCGGACGCGCAAGCGCCGGTTCTTTCGACGTCTAAAACTCGCTCCAGAATTGACTTGGTTTATCGCATTTGGACAATTGCCCGTCACAACGCTGAGTCAGCACCCACGAGTTTTGCTTACCCGCGGAGAGCCCTCCATGCCTGATCGTTCCGCTCGTTTGGCCAAGGTCGTGATCGCCCTCGCCTGTGGCGCCGTCACGATCGTCGGATGTGACGACGCGCGCAAGGCCGACAAGACGGTGCAGAAGGCGGTCGATGACGCGCGCGTCGCCCGGCTCAAGGGACCTGAGGGCATCGAAGAGGCCAAGAGCCTGCTGAGCAAAGCCGCCGGTGAGATCGGCGACGCCGGGCCGGCCACCAAGGCGCACGCCAAGGCCGTCCTGGCGCATGCGGAGCTCGAAGCCGCCCGCGCGCGGATCAGCGATCCCACCAACGGAATCAACCAGGGCAACCGCGAGATCGCCCGCCTGCTCTGGGAGATCGAGCAGCTCGGCCGCCAGGTCCAGACCAGCAACAACCTCGCCGCCGCTTACAAAAACTTCGAGCCGAAGGAAGCGCTCGCCGCGTCACAGACGATGGTGCAGGCGGCGCAGGGCGGGAACGCGCCCAACTGGATCGGTGAGGGGCCGTCCGCGATCCCCACACTCGCCGCCGCTCAGCAGGCGGCGCAGCAGCTCGCCGATCAGATCAATCAACAGCAACAGAAGATCCAGCAGCTCCAGCAGCAGCAACAGCAGTTCGCGCAGCAGGCGGAGCAGCTCGCGCGGCAGTCCGAACAGCAGGGCGGCGCCGCCGGCCTCCAGACGTTCAAACAGGCGTCGGGGATTCGCAAGCAGGCCGCCGATGTTCAGAACCAGATCGAGGTCGAGCAGTCGAACCTCGCCCGCCTTCAGCAGGATCATGCCGTCGCTCAGGCGCGGCAGGAGGCGCTCGCCGCCGCCATCGAGCAGTTCAAGAAGCTCGCCGATCAGATCAATCAGGGCTGGCAGGGCGTCTCGAAGCAGGCGCTGACGCAACAGCAGCTCGCCGCGCAGATCCTCAACGGCGGGGGCAACGCATCGAACAAGAACGCCTCGATCGCCGCCAAGGCGCAGCAATACGCCAAGCAGTCGGATGAGACGAAGAAGGCGTACGACGACGCCGAGCAGGCGCTCAACGATGCCGTCAAGCACTTCGAAGAGGCCGCATCGGCGGCGAGCAATCTCGGCAGCTCTTTGAGCACGTCGTCGGCGAACCTGCCGAGCGACAACGAGATGAAGCACGCGATGGACATACTGAAGAGCGCGTACAACCCCAACGGATTCAAGCTGTCGCAGGCGGACGCGACGCTGGCGCTGGCGGAGCTGCAGGCTTCGCGTGCGGCGACGCTCGGCGAGCGGAAGCAGGTCGTCGCGCAGCTTGCCCCCGCGCTCAAAGCCGCCGGACTGTCATTGCCGAAGGAACTAGACGATGCGAAGCTCGCCGATGACCTCAACGCCGCCGCGAAGCAGTCGAATGAAAACTTCGACGCGGCCAAAGAGCTGTATCAAACGGTCGCCGAAGGCGGCGGCGTGAGCGACGCGGTCAAGAACGCCGGCAAGGCCGGGCAGATCTATTCGCTCTACGGCAAATCCCTCCTCGCCCGCGCGACGGGCAATGCCAAAGCGGGCGACGACTTCCTCAAGCAGGCGAAGGATCAGCGCGATCTGGTGCTGCAGGACAGCAAAGGCGCGCTCAACGCGCTGCCCGCCGAACTGGTGACGATCACCGCCGGCGCGACCACGGCCCCGTCCGCGACCGCGCCCGCCGCCCCGGCGGCCGCCCCGGCAGGGACGCCCGCCGCTGCACCGGCAGCGGCTCCCGCGGCTGCTCCTGCCGCTCCGGGGGCTGCGCCCGCGACCGAAGGCGCATCGCCCGCCGCTCCCGCGGCACCGGCTGCAGCAACGACGCCCGCTCCATAACCGCGCCCGCTGCGCCACATGTCATCCCGAGCGGTACTCCGCGAGGGATCTAGGAGTCGAACAATCTTCCTACTCCGAGATCCCTCGGAGTGCCGCGGGATGACATCGTTTCCAAAACCGCTAGCGTTCTCGGGAAAAACACCGCGGGGCAGGCAATCTTTCGATCGCCTGCCCCGCGTGCTCTTCTCACACACTCGAAAGAATCCTCGCGAGCGGTAACTCACATCACTTGGCCGCATCCTGTTGGATGAACACGAAACGCGACGCATCGCGTCCGACCACGTAGAGCCGGATGCCCTTAGTGATGTCGCCGGCCTTGATCGCCTCCTTCGCGTCCTTGGCGTTGTTGACGCTCTGGCTGCCGACCTTGGTGATGACGTCGCCGGGGCGGATGCCTTCGCGCGCGGCCGGGCCCTTGGGATCGACTTCGCGGACGATCGCGCCCTTCACGCTGCTCTCGATGCCGTAGCGGTTGCGGAGATCGTCGCTCAAATCGCCCAGCGCCAGGCCCAGCGTGCCCTTGGACGGCGCGGCCTGGTCTTCGCCCTGGCCGCTCGTTCCGCGCGAGCCGAGCTTCATGTCTTCCGGCTGCTCGCCGACCTTGATCTTCACGTCCTGCGACTTCTTATCGCGGAAGACGGTGAGCGTCACTTCGGTGTTGGGAGCGACCGACGCGATGGCGTTCCGTAGCTCGTGGACGTCCTTGACCGGTTTGCCGTTCATCGCGGTGACGACGTCGCCTTCCTGCAGCTTGCCGGTGGCGGGGGTGTCGTCCATCACCTGCTGGACGAAGACGCCGTCGGCCTTGTCGTAACCGAAACTCTCGGCGAGCTTGGTGACGCGCGGATCGTTGACCGATGCGATGGCGACGCCGAGCCACCCGCGGGTGACTTTGCCGTGCGCCTTGAGCGAGTCGTAGACGAACTTGGCCTGATTTGAAGGGATGGCAAAGCCGATCCCCTGAAACCCGCCGGAGCGGGACGCGATGGCGGTATTGATGCCGATCACGTTGCCGTGCACGTCCACGAGCGGGCCGCCCGAGTTGCCCGGGTTGATCGGCGCATCCACCTGGATGAAGTTCTCGTAGCCCATCGACGAGCGGAGGATGCCGACGTCGCGATTGAGCGCGCTGACGATGCCGTGGGTCATCGAGCCGACGTAGCCGAACGGCGAGCCGAAGGCCATCACCCAGTCGCCTTTTTGCAGTGACGAAGAATCGCCCCACTTGGCGGCGATGAGGTGGTCGGCTTCGATCTTCACGACCGCCAGGTCGCTCTTGGGATCGGCGCCGACGAGCTTGGCGTTCTTGAGCGTGCGGCCGTCGTTCAGCTCGACGGTCATCTCATCGGCATTCCCGGCCACGTGGTTGTTGGTGAGGATGTAGCCGGTCGAGCCGCTGACTTCCATGATCACGCCCGAGCCGGTGCCGATCTGATCAAACGGCATTTCGTCGTCGCCGCCGTTGTCGCCGAAACCTTCCGGCAGATCGGGCTTGCCGTCGCCGTCGCGGTCGGGAAAGAATCGCTTGAGCATGTCGTCGGGGATGTTGCCGTGCATTCCGGTCGGCTTGATGGTCTTCTTGACGTCGATCTGCACGACCGACGGCTCGACGGCTTTGCCGACGTTGCGGAAGACGCTCGAGAGATCCTCGGCCTTGGAAAGCTGCTCGCGCGAGGTTTGCACCTGGGCCTCGGCCTGCGCGAACTGCGCGTCGCGCAGCAGCCCGTTGCCGAACATGAACCCGGTCGCGCCGACGCCGGCGAGCACCAGGACGCTTACACTCTTTTTCCAACGATTCATTGCGTTTACTCCGTTTGTATTAGCAGTAGGAACTCTCGCACTTTGTCATTCCGAGGGACTCCGAGGAATCTCGGACACCGGTTGCGACCGGGATCCCCCGGGGTGCCTCGGGATGGCAGTCGCGGCGACATGAATGACATGCACCGATGCTGAAAAAGTTGCTCCCAAGCGGCGTCTTACTTCGCCTCGGCGGGTGCTGGCAAGGGATGTTTGCGCAGGATTTCGGCAAGCTTGACTTTCTCGGAGGTCGGCATCCCGTAGCCGTGCTCGGCCGTGGGGTATGCGCCGGAGCCGATCTGATCGATATAGCGGACGAACGTGTCCGTCAGCGGAGTCGCCGCATCTCCCATCGGCGGGGCGAACTTCGGCGGGTGCTCGGTCAGGCCGAGGATGTCGTGTGTGACGACCACGTGACCGTGACACGCCGGCCCCGCGCCGCAGCCGATCACCGGCACGCTCGTCGCCTCGACGACGGCCGCCGACACTTCCGCCGGCACCGCTTCCAGCAGGATCGACGCCGCACCGGCCTCCTGCATCGCGACGGCCAGATCGATGATTCGCATCGCCTCCTCGGCGGTGCGTCCCTGCGCCCGGTAGCCGCCGAGCACACCTACCGCCTGCGGCCGCAGCCCCAGGTGCGCCATGATCGCGACGCCGGCATCGGACAGCTCGCGGATCGCCGCAAGCTGCGTCTGGGCCGCCTCCATTTTCACGCAATCGCAAGCGGAAAGTTGCACCATGCGAAAGACGTTGCGCACCGCGCGCCCGACCGACCCGTGATACGATCCGAACGGCATGTCCGCGACGAGCAGTGCGTTCGGCGCCCCGCGCCGCACCGCCGCCGTCAGTTGAATCATGAAGTGCAACGGCACCGGCAACGTATTCTCGTGCCCGAGCACGACATTGCCGGCGGAATCGCCGACGAGGATCGTCGGCACGCCGACCCGGTGCATCAACCGCGCGAAGGTGAAGTCGTAGCACGTGAGCATCGGGACCTTCATCCCGCTCGCGCGCGCCGCACGCAGATCGGTCAACGTGAATTTCTTCGTCAGTGCGGGCATTGCGATGATGATTATAGACCCCGGCGGTCGGTATCAAGAAACTGTCATGCTGAGGTACTCCGAAGCATCTGCGTGCCCATACCCAGATGCTTCGGAGTACCTCAGCATGACACAGCAGGAGCGGGTAACGCTATTCTTTCGCCTCCCCCGGACCCAGACTCACAATCGTCATCGGATCGAACGGATAATCGCGCATGAGCTGCTGGAGCGACTGGCGGTTGACCTTCATCAAGGTCTCCATGTCCATCTCCAGCGAGCGGTATTCCTTATTGTAGATCCACTGCCCGCCGATTGAACGCATCCGGCCCAGCGGCACCTCGCCCTGCAGCACCAGGCTGCTGGCGATCTTGTTCTTGGCGCGCTCGACCTCATCCTCGTTCAGATCGTTCTTCGCCTTGTTCAACTCCTTGAGCGCGATGTCCAGCGCCTCCTGCGTGCGATCGGGATCGGTGGTGAGCGAGATGTAGAAGCTGCCGCAGGCATCGTGCGGGTAGAAGCCGAAGTCCGCATCTTCCGCGATCGCGTTGTCCACCAGCGCCCAGTAGAAGCGCGACCCATCGGAGTCGCCGATGACGTCGGCGAGCACGCGGGCGGCGAAGCGACGATCATCCTGCGCGCTGGGACCCGGCGTCATGCCCATCGTGTACATGCGGTTGAGCTTCGGATCGGTCATCGCGATTTGCTGCGGCTTGTACATCGGCTCCGGCTGGTGGCGGGGCGCGTCCACGCGCGGCCAGGAGCCCATGTACTTCTCGGCGAGCTTGACGATCTCGTCAAAATCAAGCCGGCCCGTCACCGCCATCACCATGTTGCCCGGCCCGTAGCGCCGGGTGAAATACTCCGCCATCTGATCGCGCTTGAGCTTCTGGATCGATTCGGCGGCGCCGAGGATCGACATGCTCAGCGGGTGATTGCCGAAGTGCACGTCCATCAGCTTCTCGTAGACGCGATGCCCCGGATCATCAAGGTACATCGCGATCTCTTCGAGGATGACTTTCTTCTCGGTGTCGAAGTCGCTTTGCCGCAGCGACGGCCGCAGGAGGTGCGCCAGGTGCTCTATGGTGCGCTCGGTGAACTCGGGCAGCACGTTGGCGTAGTACGCGGTCATCTCCTGCGACGTGAACGCGTTGTAGCGCGCGCCGAGCTCGTCGAAGATGCGGTTGACGTCTTCCCACGTGTACTTGTCCGACCCCTTGAACATCATGTGCTCGAGGAAGTGCGACACGCCGTTGATCGGCGCATCCTCATCCCGCGAGCCGGTCTTGACGAAGAGTCCCGCCGCGAAGGAATGCGAATCGGCGTTCTCCTCGGCGACGATGTCGAGGCCGTTGGGGAGCTGCTTGTAGTGAAACTTCAATGGCATTTCGTTGGCGCCTTAAGACGGCAATTTCAGTTCTTTTGGCCCCACCGTCACGATCGTGAACGGCCCCGGCTTGTGCTGTTTCAAATACGCGTTGACGCGCTCGAGACTGACCGCATCGATTTCGTGCTTGATCTCGTCGAGCGTGCGGATGCGGCCGCGCATGAAGAAGTCGTGCGCGATTGCCCCGGCCCGCGCGCTCGTCGATTCGCCCTGCATGATGGTGCTCGCCTTAAGGCCGGTTTTGGCGCGCTCCAGCTCGTCGGCGCTGACGCCTTCGGTGAAGCGGTGCAGCTCGGAGATGAAACAGTCGAGCGTCGCCTGCGCGCGGTCGTTGCTCGTGCCGGCGTAGCCGAGGACCGAGCCGTAGCCCTTGAGGCTCGAGTAGCCGGCCCAGACGTTGTAGACGAGCGCGCGCTTTTCGCGGATCTCCGTGAACAATCGTCCCGACATCCCGCCGCTGAGCACTTCGAGCGCAAGGCGAAGGACGTAGTAATCCGGATCGGTTTCCTGGATCGACTCGTACGCCAGACCGATGTGCGTCTGCTCCGATTTCTGATCCTCGTGATGGAAATTCCCGGGCGGCGGCATGATCTCCAGCGGCGTCGCCGCCGAGCCGTTCCAGTCGCCGAACTGTTTCGCCACGTCCGCTTTCACCGTCTCGAAATCGATGTTGCCGGCAATCGCGAGGATCGCGTCGCGCGCGTGATACCGCCGGCCGTAGTCCGCCTTGCACAACTCGAGCGTCAGCTTCTCGAGGTTGTCCTTCTTCCCCATCGAGCTTCGACCAAAGGGCGACGGGAAATGCCATTCCCGCAGCTTGATCAGCAGCTTCTGCCGCGGCTCATCGTCAATGCCCGCCAGCGCCTGAAGCGCCAGATTGCGCGCCGCGTCGAACCCGGGCTGCGGCAGGTGCGCCCGGCGGACGATGTCCGCATAAACCGGCACGCCCTGCATCACCTTCTCGCTCAGCGCGGCGCAACTGAATCGGCTGTGATGGATGCCGACGCTGCTGGATCGCTGCAGGCCCAGGCCGTCGAGATAATCTGTGAGTTGCCTGCTGTCGCGCGATCCGGCGCCGCGGAGGACGAGGTCGCTCAGCACCGTCGCCGAGCCCAGACGATCGACCGGATCGGTCGATGACCCGGCCGGCAGCAGCAGCGTCATCGCCGCCGACTGCATCCCGGGCATCTTCTCGGCCAGCAGCGTCAATCCGTTGTCGAATGTGTGTTGGAAGTATCGTTCGCCCAAGTTGTTGCGGTCTCCGTTCCGTGCCCAAAAAGCCAGCGGATTATAGGCGGATGCGGGGGCGATGCTACGGCGCACTCGTTCGACCTGTCGCGACGATCAAAACCGCCTTGAAGCGGGGTAAACCCAAGCGATAATGGCGGCACGCATTTCGGGGGAAGCGGCGCCATGGCGATTTCGTTCCAGTGCAACGGATGCGGCAAGGCCTACCAGGTCGCGGACCACCTTGCCGGCGAGACCGTCAATTGCACCGCCTGCGAACGCCCGATGACGGTGCCCGCCTCGGCGGATGCCAAGCTGGAGCTGGCGGCGGCGATCGCGGAGCAGGCGGGGCCCGCGTCGATTTCGTCTGCCATCGATCCGATGCTGCTGCGCGGTCCGACGCCTCCGACGCCACTGCCGTCCGGCCCGCGCCCGATGCCGAAACCGTTTCAGCGGACCATTCCGCCGCCCCCGCCGAACCTGATGCCGCGCATGACCGCGCCACAGGCGGATGCTTCCGCGATCGTGGATGACGCGCCGGCGCGGCAAGAGCACGTCGGAAGCGTCGCCGACGCCATCGCCGCGCTTCCGCCGCTCACGCAGTACGCCGATCTCGACGTGATTTCACCCCCCAAGAAGACGCCAGTGCGCCTGATCGGTAGTGCCGCCGGCGTCGTCCTGAGCGATGAAGTCGCGCGGCTGGTGAGCTGGCTGCTGCTCATCGCGCTCCTGTTCTGCTGCATCTGGGCCGGCCGCCACGTCGCCGAAGTCGTGCGACAACGCAATGACATCCCCGAAGCGTTCAAGAGCGGCTTCCCGGTCTTCATCGCGCTGCAGGCGATCAAATCGGCCGTTACGTTCTTCTTCCTCTTCGCGCCGACACTGCTGCTCGCCTGCGCGCTGGCGTGCAATTGGACGCAGTGGGACCTGCCGAACAACGCGTACTTACGCGCCTGCGGGGCGGCGACGTTGCCGTCGCTGTTCATCGCCGGCTGGATCATGCTGGTCACGCAGCGGGCGCTGATCGCGCTGCTGATCGTCGTCATTGCAACGCCGTTCCTGCTCGTCATCGCGCTCAAGGAGCTGATGGGCCTCAAATGGCCGACGACGTTCGTCGCCGCGCTGCTGCTGCTGGTGATCGTGCCGGTGGAGGCGGTGGCGATGATGTTCGTCGCGACGCCGATCAACCGCGAGATCGCCAGGATCGCCGGTGTGGACGAAGAAGCGCTGAAGCAATGGGCGGCGGAGCACCCGGAAGAACTGGCGGCGATTCGTCAGGCGCGGGGCTTGTCCGCGCCGAGCTGGACGCACACGGCGCCGGCCGTCGTCGAGCAGCCGGACCCGCTCGGCAATTCGCTCGATCCGACGATCGCCGAGATGCGCGAGGCGTTGAACAAATCGCGCGCGCAGACGAAGGAGGAGATCGAGAAGGAGCGCGATGGGTTCGCGGCGAAGATCGCGCCGCTCAAGCCCGCTGGCGGGACGTACAGCGCTTCCTGGAACCAGGCGAATGCGTGGATCACCCAGTTGACCGGCGCCGCCGCCGCCGCGCCCAGCGGCGCGACGCCGAACGATCTCCTCACGCCCGTCGAGGATCATCCGCTGCCGGTGCCCGTCGCGGAGTCGGGCGCGTTCGCCGATGAATCCTTCGGGTTCAAGTCGATTCGCGTTCGGCCGACGACCAATGCGAAGATCGATTTGCATGCGTTCTCGACGCGCGACACGATGCAGCGATGGCTGGTGGACGACGCCGGCGCGGTCGAGCTTTCGATGACGCCGGTGCTCGATCCGAAGCAGCAGCGCCCGTGGATCGCCGATCGTCGTGTGATCGCGGAACTGGCGGCGCAGCGCAACCTGTTCGTCGTCGTGATCGAGGGAAAAACGGATTCGACGGTGGGGCGCTTGAACGGGCTGATGTGGACGCGCGCGATCAGCCGCGACACGTTTGGGCATCCGACAGAAGCCGTTTACGCCGCCCGTCTGCCGCAGGCCTGGCTGGTGGCGCGGATGACGATCCAGCGCGGCTACCGCGGGCAGGACGTTGACGCCGACCGTTTCGTGCAGGGCATCCGCCTGACGGAGCCGGGCGACACCGCCGCTCTCGACCCGTACGACCCCGCGCGGGTGGTCGAACGCTTCGGCGCGATACGTGAAGACCCGTCGGAAGTGCTCCGTGCGGCGGGTGAGCCGGGACTCGATGCGCTGCTCGCCTACGCGGCGCGCCTCGGCGACGCCACGCCGATTCGCGCCCGCGCGCTGCTCGATGACCTCGCGTCGTCGCACCTGAACGATGAACCGCAGCCGATGGACGTCGGCGTCGCGCTGGCGACCATCACCGGCTCCGGCGCAGACAACACCAAGCGTTACGCGCTCCATCGGCTCGCCGTGACGCCGGCAGTCGAGCGCCGTGACGAAGCCGCCGCCGCGCTGGAAAAGATCATCTCCACCGACGCCTTCGGCCACGTCAGCGAGGCGGCCGCCGACGCCCTGCGCGTCTGGTGGCGGCCGCAGACGGTGGAGAATCTCCTGCCCCTGCTGGACGAAAAGGTCTGGCCGCTCAGCAAGCGCGACGCGGCGATCAAGGTGCTCGCCCGCACGCACGACAAGCAGGCGGTCTTCCCCATCGTTCGCTGGATCGTCAAATATCCACAAGGCGTGGTGCCGGCGCTGAAGGAGATGGGCTCGATCGCCGAGGACGAGGTGATCAAACTCCTGCGGCAGCCCGATGCGAGCGTCCGCGCCAACGCCGCGCGAATCCTCAGCGAGATCGGTACTGAAAAATGCCTGCTCGAGCTCCGCCGCGCGGCCGATGACCCGCGCGACGTCGCCGCCGCTGCGGTCGCTCGCTCGTCGCTCGAAAACGTGCTGGCGCGGGTGAAGCAGGCGAAGTCAATCGCCGCGCCATAACCGTACGTACTTCGCAAGTCGTCATCCCGAGCGGTGCTCCGCGAAGGATCTGCGTTCCTTACCCAGATGCTTCGGAGTACCTCGGCATGACACTCTGCTGAGGGCCGGTGGTCATTAACTCT
This sequence comes from Phycisphaerae bacterium, assembly GCA_025936175.1. GTDB lineage: Bacteria > Planctomycetota > Phycisphaerae > Tepidisphaerales > Tepidisphaeraceae > JAICTV01. The sequence continues at coordinate 11,841 of JAICTV010000006.1, read as the reverse complement.
TGCCCGCGTTGCGAACGACCGCCGCCGTTAGGACTTCTCAATCAACGGGTTCATCACCATCCCCGTCGCCAGCTTCGGATAGAAGTACGTGCTCTTCTGCGGCATGACTTCCCCGTGCTTGCCGAGCTCTTCGAGCGCCGGTAACGGCGTCGGGCGGAGCATCAGCGCGATCTGGTACTGCTTGCCGTCCACCTGCTTGGCGATCGTCGTCGGATCGGCGGTGTATCCGCGCGTCAATTCCTTGGGCGCAGCGAACTCCGGCTGCAGCACTTCATCGAGCAGGTAGCGCTGCAGGATCGCCACGTCCAGCCGCCGCCAGGCATCGCTCTGCTTCGGCTCCAGCGACTTGAGCACGTCCGGGTTCTTGAGCTTCAGCACGTAGAAGCGACGGGTTGATCCGTCGTACAGGCCGATCTCGTGCTTGCCGTTGTTCGCGGCGGTCTGGCTGATGTCGTTGAACTGCTCGGGCCGCATCTGCACTTGCTCGATCTCGAAGTGATCCTTCACGGCGTTGCCGAAGATCTGCATGTCGAAACCGTCCATCCCGCCGATGAGTCGGTGCGTCGGCAGGATCAGCAGTCCGTCGTCCTGCATTCCGACGAGCACGAACATGCACCAGTTTGCCGGATGCGCCGGCGGCAGCGGCTTGCCGCCGTTCGCCGCGATCTCGTCGGCTTGGTATTGCAGCGCGGTCGTGTAGCGGTGATGTCCGTCGGCGATGTAGATCGGCTTGCCGCGCATCGCATCGACGATCTGATTTTCCAACTCCGCGTCGATGACCGACCAGAGGTCGTTCTTCACGCCGTCCAGCGTCCCGGTCTGCTCCGGCTTGCCGAGCCCGGAGTAGAGCAGCGACGTGACCTGGCCGCGCGGATCGCTGAAGAGCCCGAAGATCGGCGAGAGCTGCACGCCGGTCGCGCGCATCAGCTTCATCCGGTCTTCGATCGGCCCCTTGTACGTCTTCTCGTGCGGGATGACGTCCTGCCCGAAGGGCGTGAGCTTCACCAGGCAAATGAACCCGCGGCGGTGGAACGTCTTGCCCGCGTACTCGTACGTCTGCGTGTACGGATACAGCGCCCGCCGGGTGTCGCGCTGCAGCGTCCCGTTCTTCAGCCACGCCTGCAGCGTCGTGTTCGACTTCTCGTAGACGGAATCCGGACCGACGCTTTTAGGCGGGGTGAAGGGGAGATCCACTGTGACGATATTATTCGGATGCTTCGCCTGCAGCGCGACCTTCTGCGCATCGTCCAGCACGTCGTACGGCGGCGCGATGACGCTGGAGACGTCTTGAAAACTCTTGCCGAATCGGATGCCGGCGAAAGGTCGGATCTGGGCCAAGGCTGCTCCTAGGTCAACGAGACGCGGCTGAGAATAGGGCATGAACGCTGGACGGAAAAGGGCGATTGTCACGCGACGCCAGGCGCGGCGATGGGGTTATGAGAAAATCGTCCTTCTCTAGGCGCGGCGATCGCCGCCGGCGAGATATGATGTGCGGCTTCACGCGGAGGTGATCGATGTCGACGTCGTGGCGTATGCGCGTGTTGTTGTCGCTGGCCCTGATCGCGCCCTCGGCGGCGACGGTCTTTGCCGCGGAAGCTCCCGCGACCACTCAGGCGGCGGGCGAAGAGGCCGAGACCCGCTTCCTCCGCTTCGTCGGCGACTCCAAGGCCGGCGGGTCGCTCCAGACGTCGGAAGTGACGCTGAAGAACGACAAAGGGGTCACCGTCCGCCTGGTTTCCGCCGTCCACATCGGCGAGGCGTCGTACTACCACGAGCTGCAGAAAAGCTTTGAGGATTGCGACGCGGTGCTGTACGAGATGGTGAAGTCGCGCGATTCCGGCCCGCCGGTGCGCGGGCAGCACAGCGACAGTGCCGTCTCGCAGCTCCAGCGCTTCTTGAAGGACTCGCTGAACTTGAGCTTCCAGCTCGACGAGGTCGATTATTCGCCGAAGAATTTCATCCACGCCGACATGGACGCCGAGACCTTCCAGAAGCTCCAGCAGGAGCGCGGCGAATCGTTCGCGGGGATCTTCCTGCAGTCGCTGATGCGGGCGATGTCGGATCCGTCGGCCGGTCGCGTGTACGATGACGAGCCGGTGGATCTGGTCGATTTCATGACTCGCCCGGACGGCGATCACCAGCTCAAGCTGCTCCTCGCCCGCCGCCTGGGCGACATCGAGCGCGAAGCCTCCGGCCTGGACATGCTCAACGGCACCGTCATCCTCACCGAGCGAAACAAGGCGGTGACCAACGCGCTAAAGAAAGCGATCGCCGATGGAAAGAAGAACATCGCCATCTTCTACGGCGCCGCGCACATGGTGGAATTGAGCGACCGGCTCGACCTCATGGGCTTTAAGCCGGTCAGCACGACGTGGCACACCGCTTGGGACGTGAAGATCCGCCCGGACGCGCCATCGGCGTTCATGAAGCTGATGTCCAGGACGCAGCAGATGCTGCAGGAGCAGCAGTAGGGGCGACATTCGTGTCGCCCATCGTCGGATCAAAAAAAGGGCGACGCAGGCGTCGCCGTTACAAATGACTCGGCTGCTGCCTCCCATCAACAAGCACGCCGCAGACCCGATGCAAAATCGAATCCGCGGCCGCAACTTGTCCAACCTCGCACGCCCGCGCACTTCAGCCCTCCGAGGCAACGATCGTGCGAAATCGGCGCGTAAAAAAAGTCGGGGGTTGAAGAAGGAGGGGGGGAACCTTCTTCGGGGAGTACCCCCGACATAAAATTGAATCGGCTGTTCACCGGTCCAACTTTGATCGTGATCGAACTGTACCGCGCGACTTTTCCGATGCAACGCTTTTTTCGCCGGGGAGCGGCGGAAAAATGCGCCGGAGTGATTAACCGATTTAAGCGCGGCTACCTGGGATAATCGGGCTTGTGCTGCCAATCCAGCTCGACGCTGGCGGGGATCCCGTGGTACTCGCGCGGGAACTGATAATCCTTTCGCAACGGAAAGCCTTCCCAGTCATCCGCGCACAGGATCCGGCGCAGATCGGGGTGACCGGGAAAGTCGATGCCGAGCAGGTCGTACGCTTCGCGCTCGTGCCAATCCCCGGCGGGCCAGAGATCAGTAACGCTGGGGATGCTCGGCTTCTCGCGCGGCGTGAAAACCTTGATCGCGAAGCTGTGGCGATGATCGAAGCTCCACAGGTCGTACACGCACGCCAGCTTGTTGTCCGCAACGTAATCGACGCCGGTGTGACACGCGAGCCAGTCGAATTTGAGTTGCGGATCGCTGAAGACGAAGGCGGCGATCTCGCGCCAATCGTCCGCGTTCACATGAACGCGCGGATGTTTGTCATCCGCGATTGCGGCCGTGATCTTTGGACCGAATCGTTCCTGCAACCGTTGCACGATCTGCTGTGCCGTCATGCTCGTTAATTCCCTTCTCATCAAGCGTATATTGATTGCGTCCCTTGGCAAGCCCCGGAGCAATTCGTACATTTCCCGCCGTGGCTCGGGCTGGCGGGAGATGGAGACTCAACGCATGGCCAACGTGCTGATCGTGGACGACGACATAGACGGCTGCCGGCCACTGGCGCGGCTTCTGCAATACGTCGGGCACAAGTCCTTCTTCGTGCACGACGGCCGTGCGGCGCTCTCGATGCTCGACCAGCTCCGCCCGGACATGATCCTTCTCGACGTGATGATGCCCGGCATCGACGGGCTGGAAGTGCTCAAGCTGATCCGCAACCACCCCATGCACAAGGATCTGCCAGTCGTCGTGTACAGCGCGCTCAGCGACTCCGGCACGAAAGCCGAAGCGATCCAGAGCGGCGCCCAATCCTACCTCGTGAAATCGCAGGCGAGCTTCGCGGACATCCAATCCTGTATCGATCAATACCTCGGCGGCGCCGGCGCGGGCGCTGGCGGAGGTTGAGCGCTCGTTCGCCGGGGACGCGATGTTGTCACAGACCCGAGCGAGCAAACGCGCGCGGTCATGACGGGTTCAACTCAATGTGCGGCGGCAGCGGTCGCGGCGATTGAAGCGGGATTCGTCGCGGCGGGTGGTGCCGCCCCGCTCGACGACGCTGGTCCTGCGAAATGGCTGTAGCCGTTGATCGTCATCCTCCCGGCCGGGTGTGACCATGACGCCAGGCGGCTGTCATGCAGCAGGCACCGACGCGCCATGAGTGATTTCATCACCGGAACCACGTCGCGAATGGCCTGGATGTTCGACTGGTCCGCCGACGGCACAACCTGAATGCAATCGGGCGCGACGTCGATCACGGGGGCCGCTTCCGATGCCGCATTCACCGCCACGATGTGCGCCCGCGCCATTTCCAGCGTGGACGCCACCAGCGCTTCGCCGTCCCCGTTATTGCTCGTGGCGTGATGAAGCGCCCCGCGGAACGATCGCAACATGAGATGATGCGGGTTGGGCGAGAGGCGCAGCACCTCGACGTTCGTCCCCACCCGCACTTCCACGTGCCGGCCGGAAACGTAACGGATCTGCGCGCGCTCGGTCTCGATTTCGACGACCGGCTCGATCGACGCCGCGCATGCGTGGGTGTAAGCGACGCAGATCGGCACGTCGTCGTCGCCAGCCAAAAAACGCATGCTGCACGTGTCGTAGTTCTCGATCGCGTTGGCTCGATAGAGCTCGGCGGAGACCTCGGTCGCGCGCGCCGATGCCGCGCGCGTCGGGCCGAGCAGGAAGAGCGTCAGGTGAAGGAAGTGCGCCAGCGCGTTGCTCGCCGGGCTGTCCATCACCCAGCGTCCGTCGCGCCGGATGCGGCCGGCCCACGTGTTGCGGGTGAAGTACCGCTCGCTGCGCGGCCAGCAGCCGACGACCTGCGCGCTCCGCGGCTTTCCGAATTCGCCGGCGACCAGGCGACGCTTCAACGTCGTCACCGCAGGCTGAAAGACGTCTTGGAATCCTATCGCGACCGGCAGCCGCGCGCGGTCGCGGGCGGCGATCATCTGATCGACGTCGTCGACGCAACCCGCGGCCGGCTTTTCGCAGATGACGCCTTTGCCGGCGCCCAGCGCCCTTTCGGTGAAGGGCAAGTGCAAGTCGATCGGCAGGGGAAGCCAGACGCCATCCAGCTTGAGATTCAGGAGCTCGTCGAAGTCGCGGACGACGGCGACGCCACGCGCTAGAAGCTCAGCGACCCGTCTCGGGAATCGATCCGGCTCCGGCTCGCACACTGCAAGCAGGTGCGCCGCCGGCGCATCGTTCTCCGACTCGGCAAGGACGCGATCGCACACGTAGCCGGCGTAGCCCCCGAGCCCGGTAAGACCAAGTCGAAGTGGAGTTAGAGCGTCGCTCATGATGATGGGCATACGGAGACGTCTCCCCCGCGCGAGCGAGGGCGAAGGCGCCGAAAATCCCGCGGCAACACTGCGGTAATTGCATGGTAAACGATGAATACATTTTGTCAAACTCATAATCAATAAGCGTACAAGTGCAGCAAACGCCAGCGGTTAATACGGATGAGATTGTGTGGTAATTTCGATGCGGCATGCGGCGGCGCGGAAATTTGTGGGAATTCCATTGACAGCGCTGGCGCCGTAATCCAGATTTGAGCACTCATGTCGATCAGCAAGGTTGCGAAGCTCGCCGGGGTGTCCAGTTCGACCGTCTCGCGGGTCATCAACAATCATCCGCGCGTCGCGCCGGAAACCGCCCAGAGCGTCCGCCGCGCGATGCAAAGCCTCAATTACACCCCCTCCGAACGACGACCGGGCCCCAAGCCGGCGTCGCGGACGCGATCCAACCTCGGCAGCATCGCCTTTCTGGTCCTGGGCACATCGGGGAACCGGGCGACGCCCGCGTTTCAGGATCTGCTCCGCGGCGTCTCGATGGGCGCGTCGCGACACGAGCTCAACTTGATCTTCCACCACGTGCCCGATCCGAACCGGCTTCCCCAGCGCGTCCTCGAGCAGCGCGTCGACGGGATGCTGCTTCACGGCGTGACCCCGCAAGGCGAAGCGCGCGAATACCTCCGCCGCCTGCCCACCGTCTGGCTCATGGGCAACGTCCGCCGGCCCGACTGGGGCGACCAGGTGCTGCCCGACGGGTACGCGATCGGCGAAGTCGCGGCGACGTATCTGACTTCGCGCGGGCACCGGCGGCTGGCGTATCTCAACCTCGACGCCGGACACTGGGCGCTGCGTATGTACGGACATGCGTTCGCCTCCGTCGCGCAGGAGCACGGCGCGCAGGTCATCCGCCTGGAGCAGGCGAGCGACGCGTCGGCCGGCTACTGGCACGACTACAGCCCCGACGCCGTTGAAGGGATGGTCCGCAATTATCTCTCTGCGAGCGATCGCGCGACGGGAATCTTCATCGCCGAAGACATGCAGGCGGCGATCCTGCAGCCGGCGTTGCAGAAGGCGGGCGTGGAAATCGGCGCCGGTAAAGTCGAGATCATCTCGTGCAACAATGAGACGCCGTACCTGGTCGGGCTTGAGCCCAAGCCGGCGGTGATTGACATCCGGGTGGAGTCGATCGGCCGGCGCGCGGTCGAGCAGTTGACCTGGCGCATGGAGCACCCGGACGTGCCGGAACGCATCATCACCGCGATCGAGCCGCGCGTGGTTCCCGTGGAAGAATTTGCCCCCGCCGCGGCGGCGGGGAACGGCGATCGCGCGCACGCGTAGCGCGCGGGTTGCGCGCTCGCTACGGAGTCGATCGGGTTGTGGCGGGGAGATCCGCCGCGATCCGGCAGACGCGAAAACGCCGGATCTGCATGTGATTCTGCACCGTGCGGAAAGCGAAGTGCCCGCGCGTATACGGCGCGTCGTCGATCGTCTCGAACATGCGGCGATCGTCACGCCAATACTCAATCAGCTTGTCGCATGCGACGAGTCGGATCGTCTGCGGTACGTTGGCGGCGAGGAGGTCGCGCTTGTCGCGCAGGTCGTGCTCCGGCAGCAGGGGGCGCGTTGTGGCGTCGCCGACGTAGCGACGGAAGCGCGACGTCGTGTTGCCGTTCCCGCCGAGACCGACGTAGTAGCCGCGCAGGAAGTTGTACTCCTCGAACCTGCCGGAGCGCCGCGTGGCGAAGAGGTCTTCGGGGCTGCGCGCGTCGCGGGCCATCCAGAAGCAATTGAGATCGCTGACACGGTCGTTCGCTCCGCCGCGCGCGATCACGATCGCCTCGTACTCGATCATGAGAGGCCCGTCGAGCGGTGTCTTGAGCCAGACGGTGCAGCCGGCGGCAACGTCGATGTCGAGCGCGCCGTCGCGCGCCTGGATTCTCCCCGGCTGCTGTGATTCCACGACCCAGTTCGCCAAGCCGCGATCGAAATCGTCGCGCAGCAGTTCCGCAATGACGTGAAATCGCGGGTCGATGCAAGCGGATTGCGTGGTCGCGGGTCTCGTCGTCGCCGCCGCGAGGGCGACGCGATTGAAGCACAGGAGGACCAGCGCGATCAGCCCCGCCCGGATGATGATGCTTCCGAACGGCGGATAAAAACCGGAAGCCGCTCCGTCGAGGGCCTCGGGAGCGGCTTCCGGGGGGAGAGAGAGCACGTTCATTTCGTTCACGCGACCGCGTCGGCGCGACGACGGCGCCGACGAGCGAGCAGCGCGGTTGCACCCATCGCGATCAGACTGAGCGACGTCGGCTCCGGCACCGCCGTCACGCCGGCCAGTGTGCCGGCGGGAATCCCGCCACTGGTCGGGATCGCCGCGCCCTGGGCCGCGAAGTTGGAGTCGATCACGAAGTAGTCGTCACCGTTGATCACGCCGTCGTAGTTGAAGTCACCGTTGAACCAGCCGTGAGAGCCCGGCGTCGCCGAGTCGATCTGGAAGTAGTCGTCGCCGTTGATGATGCCGTCCAGGTTCGCATCGCCGCCGTAAGTGTACATTGCCAGCGTGTCGTTGGGACCGACGCTGGTGCCACCGAAGGTCGCCAGGCCGATGTCGGTATTGGAAACGATGCCGATATTCGTCAGCGTGTTGCCGCCGGTCGCGTTCGATTGTGTGGTGACGATGCCGGACCCGCTGAAGTCCTGGTTGACGCCGTAGCCGGACGCGATCAAGCCCGTCACATCAGTGTACGCGGTCCCGTTCCAGGTACCGACGCCCTGGGCGGTGACGATCAGCTTGTTGTCGTCGATGTTGAGCTTCCCGCCTCCGCTGACCGCGACGGTGCCGGTGCGGATGACGCGGTTGAACGTTGCGTTAGACGGCAGTTGCAGCGTTCCGCCGGTGACGCTGACGTTGGCCGACGTCGTGAGGTTGCCGCCTTCCAGCGAGAGCGTTCCGGCGCTGACAGTCGTATTGCCGGTGTAGCTGAGCGCGCCGGTGAGCGTGAGTTTTCCGGCGCCGACCTTATTGAACGCGCCGTTCTGGCTGATGCCGCCGCTGAAGGTGGAATCGAAGCTGTTGGTGTCGATCGTCCCGCCGCCGGTGGTGCGGAGATCGTGCGTGTCGGTGATCGCGGCCGTCGTCTGAATGGTGCCGGAGTTGAGTGTGACGGCGCCGGTCCCGCCGAGGTTGTTGCTCGCGGAGATCTGCGCGATCGCTCCGCCGTTGAAAGACATCCCGCTGGTGGCGGCGGAGTTGTCGCCGGCAAGGATCATCGTGCCCGCTCCCGTGCCGGAGAAACCGGTGGCGCCGGAGAGCTGGCAGTTGATGGTGATGACCGAGCCCGCGCCCAGCGCGAAATCGACGGCGTTGTTGATGCCCACGACGCCCGGGACGTTGATCGCCGACGTGGTCGTCCCCGCCGCCACGCTGTAATCGCCGCGCAGCGCGAAGGAGTTGAAGCCGCTCTCGGCCTGGAGGATGCCGCCGGCGAAGGTGCCGTTGTAGATCGAGAGATCGGCGCCGCTGTCGCAGTCGATGACGCCGCCGGGGTTGAGGACGAAGCTCGGCGGGAGGTTCTGCGTCGCCAGGCCGAGCGCTTGGCCGCCTTGGCAGAGGACGGTCGCGCCGTTGTTGACGGTGAGCACACCGCCGCGGCCGATGCGCGGGGAGACCGAAGCGCCGCCCGGCCCGCTCAGGCTCACGTTGCCGTTGATGACCGCGTTGCCTTCGTTGACGCCGGTGATGATGAGGAATCCGCTGCCGTCCTTCTCAAGCGTGCCGGTGGTACCGGTGATGTTGTTGCTCCAGATCTGTGGGGACCCGGGATTGAGGGTGACGGTACCGCTGTTGAGGATAGCGCCCGGCGTGGTGCCGTTGGTGACGCCGTTGCCGAGCTGCAGCGTTCCGGCGTTGACGGTGGTGGTGCCGGTGTAGTTGTGCGATGAACCGAGCAGGATGGCGGTGCCCGCCCCGTTCTTGGCGACGCCCGCGGTGCCGCTGAGGATCGCGGTGTCGGAGACGGTGCCGCTCTGCAGGTCGTAGTTGCCGTTGTTCTTGGTGATCGTGCCGTTGGCGAGCGTGCCGCCGGTGAGCGAGACGTTGCCCGAATAGACGGGGCTCTGATTGTTCAGGTCGAAGACGCCGCCTGCGATGGTGATGTTCCCGGCGGCGGGCAGCGCCGTCGGATTGCCGAGCTGCAAGGTGCCGCCCTGAATGTTGGTGCCGCCGGTGTAATCGTTCCCGCCGGTGTTGTTGACGACAAGGGTACCGGTTCCCTGTTTGGTCAGCGCGGTGGTCCCGCTGATCTTTCCGGTGCCGGTGAACGTGTAGCTAAGCGTCGAATTGTTGACCGTGACGCTGGTGGGCTGAACGGTCGTGGTGATGTTGACGCTCGTCGTGCCGGTGGCCAGATCGTTGAACTGCACCTGATCGCCCGGGACGGTGCTCTGGAGATACGTCGTGCTCGAGTTATTGGAGAGCTTCCAGTTGGCGGTCGTGTTGATGTCCCAGTCGCCGCTGAGGTTTCCGTCCCAGCGTGGGATGTCGAACCCGGTGATGTTCAGATCGACCGAGGTGTTGCCGGTGTTGTTGACGAGTGTGGCGTTCATGCGTGGCGGCAGGGTGCCGAGCGTGAAGCCGCCGAAGCCGCTGCCCCCGATCGAGCCGCCGGTCGGATAATCGATGAGCACCTTTTGCCCGACGGTCAGCCCGGCGGAGCCGACGTCGATCGTCGTGGTGCCGCTGGTCGAGAGGCCACTGATATTGTTGACGGTGAACTTGGCCAGGCCGCTGCCGTCGTTGAAGGCCATCGATTGCGTCGATGCGCCCGAGCCGAGCATGAGGGTGGCGGCGTTGGCATCGCCGGAGCGCACCAGGAGGGTGCCGCCGCCGTTGACGGTGATGCCGGTGCCCGGGACGGCGCCGGCGACGCCGAGCGTTCCGGCGCTAACGCTGGTCGCGCCGGTGTAGGTCTGCCCGGAGTTCATCAGCGACGTTCCCGCGCCGGTCTTTCCGACGCTGCCGGCGCCGCTGATCACGCCGCTGAACGTGCTGGTCGATCCGGTCTGATCGCTGAAGGCGACCGCGGCGTTGTTGACGATGTTGCCGCGGAGGCTTCCCGCGCGCCCGGCGAGTGTGCCGGCGTTGACCACGGCGCCGCCGGTCCACGTGTTCGATCCCTGGAGATCGAGGATGCCGCCGCCGGTCTTGATGAGCTGCCCGGCGCCGGCGAGCGTGCCCGCCCAGGTCATGTTGTGCGCGACGGCTGACGAATCGGCCGCCTGCACGGTAAAGGTCGTGCTCTGCAGCGTGATCGGCGCGCTTGATGTCGAATCCGCCGATGCGCCAAGGATGCTGGTGGTGCTGTTGAGATTGACGTTGGCGGCGTAGGTGCCGGTGCCGTTTTTCTGGATGCCGCCGCTGCCCAGGTAGAGCGTTCCGCCGTTGACCAGGATCGTGCCCGATCCCCCGGTGACGGTCGCGTCGTAACCGAGCTTGAAGAGATTCACGGTGCTGACGCCGCCCGTGAAGGTTGCGCCGGCGACGTTTCCGGTAGTGGCGCTGCGGCCGAGGATGATGCCGTCGGTGGTGTCGGTGGAGGTGAAGGTGCCGGCGGTGACGCGCATCGCGCCGCCGCGGCCGCCGGACGTCTGATTGCCGATGGTGATCGGCCCGCTGACGGTGAGGTTGGCACCCTCGACCGACATGGCGCCGTTGGAGTTGACGGTACCGAGCTCGATCGTGCCGACGGTCGCGGTGCCGCCGGCGAGGATGAAGCCGGAGGTGAAGCTGACGGTGGAGGCGCTGTTTCGTCGGATGGTGACGTCGGAGGCGACGAAGTTCCCGCCGTTGACGCGGATGATCGAGGAGTCGTTGGTGTCGTTTCGGATGCCGCCGGAGAAAGTGGCCGAGCCTGCGGTCAGGATGAACTGCGGCGCGACCGTCCCGGTGCTGCCGCCGACGGTGGAGAGGGCGGTGGAGGTGAGCGTTCCGCCGTTGACGTTGATGACGTTGGCGGTGGTGGCGGCGCGGCCGACGGTGACGGCGCCGGCGGCGACGGTGCCGGTGAGGGTCAGCGTGTCGTTGCCGCTCTTGTTCAGGCTTCCGCCGCCGGTGATGTTGTTCGCGACGGTGATGGCGCCGCTGCGATTGAACGAGAGGTTGCCGGCGTTGGCGACGTCGCCCGCGCCGAGCGTGCCGGTCGAACCGGTGTTGCCGACCTGCAGCGTGGAGCCGGCGGCGATGGAGGTCGTGCCGGTATAGCTGCTGTCGGAGGCGAGGATGAGCGTGCTGGCGCCGCCGCCGTTGCCGAGGACCAGGTTGTTTGCGCCGGAGAGCGCGTTCTGATAGACCATCGTCCCGCCGCCGCCACCGAAGCGGTAGTTTCCGCCCGCGGGCGTGACGGTGCCGCTGTAGGTGAAGCTGCCGCTGGCGCCGACGCTCATGTTGTTGAGCGTCGCGAGCGTGCCGGCGGTGAAGTCGAGGTTCGTCGCCGCATCGGTCGCGGTGAGGATGAGCGCGCCGCTGGACGCGGTGTTGAGTTTTCCAAGGAACGTGGCATCGGTCG
>JAICTV010000347.1 GCA_025936175.1 Phycisphaerae bacterium | reverse complement strand
GGCGGCGGCGGCGGCGGAACGACAGGCGGCGGCGCCGCAAACACGCCGGCGGACTCTCAGCCGGCGCCTTGATCCACCAGTTACGTTTCAACCGAGTCACGCGCATGATCGTCTCCATGACCGGCTTCGGCGACGCCACTGTCGAGCGCGACGGCACCCACTATGCCGTCGAGATCCGCTCGCTCAACAACCGGTATTTCAAACCGACGATCAAGCTCCCGGATAACGTCAGCGGGCTCGAGCCGGAGCTCGAGACGATGCTCCGCGAAAAGCTCGGCCGCGGGTCGATCACCTGCGTGCTGAAGATGCGGATGGACTCGGCCGAGGCCGCGTATCACATCAACACGCCGGCCCTCAAGGCTTATCTCGAGCAGCTGCAGGAAGTGAAAGGACTGGATCGGCTGGTCACGATCGATCTGGCGGCGCTGGTCGCGCTTCCCGGCGTATGTCAGGAGCCGCGCGACGAGACTGACGAGATCGCCAGGCACGGCCCGGTCGTCCGCGAGATGACCGTCAAGGCGATCGCGAAACTCAACTCCATGCGCGAGCGCGAAGGGAAGTCGCTCTTCGACGAATTGATGCGGCACGTCACCGTCATCGCTCGGAATCTCGCCGAGATCGAGAAGCGCGCTCCGTTCGTGATCGAAGACTATCACAAGCGTTTGAACCAGCGGGTGAACCAGCTCCTCTCCAAGGCGGAGCTGAAGGTGAGCGAGGTCGATTTGATCAAAGAAGTCGCCGTCTTCGCCGAGCGCGCCGACATCGCCGAGGAGATCCAGCGGCTCGGCCATCACCTCAAGGCGTTCGAGGAAGCCTGCCGCAGCGACGAGCACGCCGGCCGCAAGCTCGACTTCATCACGCAGGAGATGCTCCGCGAGGCGAACACGATCGCGAGCAAGGCGAACGACGCGCAGATCGCCCGGCACATCGTCGAGATCAAGGGCGCGATCGACCGGCTCAAGGAACAGGTGCAGAACGTGGAGTAGCAACGCATGACTTCACATGCAGGAAAACGCGGATTGCTGATCGTCCTGGTCGGCCCCAGCGGCGTGGGCAAGAGCACGATCTCGCGCAAGCTCGCCGAGCGCATGCACCTGAAATACATCGTCAGCGCCACCACTCGTGCGAAAAACGAGAAGGACGATCTGGGCAAGATTTACGACCACGTGGACGAGGAGACGTTCTTCAAGAAGCTGGAGAACGGGGAGTTCCTCGAGTACGCCACGGTTTTCGACGAGTACTATGGCACCCCCAAGCGCCCTACACTTGACTACCTCGCCAACGGCGAGGACGTCCTGCTCGAGATCGACGTGCAGGGCGCGATGCAGGTGCGCTTTCAGTATCCGGACGCCCTGATGATCTTCATCATGCCCCCCGACGAGGCATCACTGCTGCAACGGCTCAGAGAGCGCGGACGCGACACCGAAGAGTCAATCGAAAAGCGGTTCCGCGGCGCCAAGCGAGAGATCTGGATGGCCAAAGGCAGCCGCGCTTTCGACGACATGGTCATTAACGATGATGTGGAGCGGGCCGTGACCGAGATTTCACGGCTCGTCCGACAAAAGAAATCTCCCGGAGGTATCTAAGCCAATGATTGAAGCGTTGAAGAGCGACGAGATCGTGAACAAGGTCGGCGGCAGGTTCAAGCTGACCGCCTTGATCCAGAAGCGCATGCTGGAGCTGATGGACGGCGCCCGCCCGCTGGTCGAGCGCGAGGGTCTGACCGACCTCGAGGTGGTCATCCAGGAGATTCTCCAGGACAAGATCACCATCGACTACGAAGCCAGCGGCCTGGACGCGCCCGGCTCGATCAAGTCGTAACGACTTGCCCAGTTTTCAATGCAGAACCCGATCCGGCTCGTCGAGATGGCGGGGCCGGATCTTTTGCTGCGCGAAGCGGATAGAATGCTGCCATTGGGAGGGCGAGGCTCCCGCCGAGCCGGCTTTTTTGCGAAGACGCAAGCGGCTCGGCGGGAGCTTCGCCCTCCCGAAAGGGATCGACATGAGCCAGGAATTCAATGCTCCCCAAGGCCAACCGCCGCCGGCCATGAAGCTCAAAGGCCGCGAAATCATCGTGGCCGTCTGCGGCGGAATCGCGGCGTACAAGGTGGCGGACGTCGTCAGCAAGCTCGTTCAACTCGGCGCGGGCGTGACGGTCGCCATGACCAAAGAAGCGCAGAAGTTCGTCGGCGCCCTCACGTTCGAGGCGCTCTCGGGCCGCAAGGTGCGCACCGACACCTTTGAGCTGGCCGATCCCGGCGACGCGCAGCACATCGGACTGACCGAGCGCGCGGATTTGATGCTCGTCGCGCCGGCGACATCGAACATCATTGCGAAAGTCGCGCACGGGCTGTGCGACGACCTCGTCAGCCTGATGATCTCCGCCTCCGCCTGCCCGGTCGTCTTCGCGCCGGCGATGAACCACCGCATGTGGGATCACCCGATCACGAAGGAGAACGTCGCCAAGCTCGCGTCGATCGGCTACCGCTTCATCGGCCCCGAGAGCGGCTGGCTCGCCTGCCGCAACGTCGGCGCCGGTCGGCTGAGCGAGCCGGGAACAATCGTGGAAGAAGTCTCGCGGATGCTGAACGAAACGCCGCAGCCGTCTCCCGCAGCGACCGAACCATGAAGATCCTCATCACCGCCGGGCCGACGTACGAGCCGATCGATCCGGTGCGGTTCATCGGGAATCGCAGCAGCGGGACGATGGGGGCTTCTCTCGCCGCCGCCGCCATCGAGCGCGGGCACGAGGTGACGTTGATCCTCGGGCCGGTGACCGCGGCGATGCCTGTGAATCTCCGACGGATCGACGTGATGTCCTCGCGCGAAATGTACGAGTCGGTGATGCGCGAGTATCCGCAGCACGACCTGCTGATCATGGCGGCGGCGGTCGCGGACTTTCGGCCGAAAGGATCGCGCACGGAGAAGATCGAGCGCGGCGGGACGCTGACGATCGAGCTGGAAGCGACCGAGGACATCGCCGCCGCCGCGGGGACGATCAAGCGGCCGGACCAGCGGAGCATCGGCTTCAGCCTCGTCGGCCGCGGGGACTTGCAGCGCACGCGCGATAAGCTCGCGCGGAAGAACCTCGATCTCATCGTCCACAACCCGCTGGAGACGATGAGCAGTCAGACGATCGAGTCGATCCTGATCTATCCGGACGGGCGAAGCGAAGCGCTTCCTATGCGCAACAAGGCTTCATTCGCGAAGGTGCTGATCGCGCGCGCGGAAGCGCTGTTCCCGCAGGCGTGAAAGCGCCTG
>JAICTV010000297.1 GCA_025936175.1 Phycisphaerae bacterium | reverse complement strand
TCTGCCATGATCGGTTCCCGCGGTGCTGCGCACCGCCGCTAACTGACTAGTTCAATTACGCCTTGCCGGTCGCGCCCAGGTCCGTGCCGCTGCCGACGGCGATGCGGTGCTTGCGGCCGCTGCGCTCCTCGAACTTCACGCGCGTCCCTTTGCCGGTCGTCGGATCCAGCGGCATCACGTTGCTGATGTGGATCGGCGCGTCCTTCTGAATGCGGCCGCCCTGCGGGTTGCGCTGGCTGGGGCGCACGTGCTTCCAGACGCGGTTCATCCCTTCGACGACGACGCGGTCCTTGTCGATCAGGACGCGGAGCACGCGACCGGTCTTACCCTTGTCCGCGCCGCTGGTGATGATCACCGTGTCGCCCGCTTTAATGTGTCTTGCCATAGTTGTCCTGTTATTTGAGCCTGGTGGTTTGAGGGTTCGAGGCAAGAGCATCAAACCTCAAACATCAAAGCTCAGACAACACCTTCTTCAAACGACCTCGCTCGCGAGAGACACGATTTTCATGAAGTTCTTGTCTCTCAGTTCTCTAGCGACCGCGCCGAAGATTCGCGTCCCGCGCGGGTTGTTTTCCTTGTCGATCACCACCGCCGCGTTCCGGTCGAAGCGGACGTAGCTGCCGTCCGGGCGAATCGTCGGCTGCTTCGTGCGGACCACCACGCAGCGGATGATCTCCCCGTTCTTCACCTCGCCCGTGCCCTGCGTCTTCTTCACGGCGCAGATGATCACGTCGCCCACGGTGGCGATCTTCCGCTTGAACTTGCCCTTGCTGCTCGACCCGCCGAGCACCTTGATGCACATCGCCTGCTTCGCGCCGGTGTTGTCGGCGATGTCGAGCATTGTCTGTTGCTGGATCATGATTCCACTTCCAATGATTGTTGATTGTTGAATGTTGATTGTGGTGTGCTTCAACAATCCACAATCAACAATCCACATTCATCGTTCCTCCGGCGCCTTGCCGGTCATCACGTCCTCGGCGGAGACCTGCACGGCCTTCTCCGGGGCGCGCTGCACGATCTTGAGCAGGCGATGATGCTTGGTCTTGGAGAGCGGGCGGCACTCGGCGATCTGCACGGTGTCGCCTTCTTTCGCCTCGTTCTTCTCGTCATGGGCGTGAAGGATCGTGCGGCGCTTGAGGTACTTGCCGTACTTGGGGTGCCTGGTCTGGTAGTTGACCACCACCTTGATCGTCTTGTCGCCCTTGTCCGATGCGACCACGCCCTGGATCGTCCGCAGGAGGGGTCGCTCTTGTTGTTCCTTCTCGGGCTTTTCTGCTGTGGCTGCCATATTGGTTCTCTAACCCGCGGTGCTGCGCACCGCCGTAACTATTTGGCCTTCTCGGTCTTCTTTGACTGCTCGATCTCGCGCTGACGCAGGATCGTCATCATCCGCGCGATTTCCTTGCGCGTCTTTCCGAGCTGGCTGGGGTCTTCCAGCTTCTCGGTGACCGCCTGGCTCCGCAGGTCGAAAAGGTGCTTGCGCTTCTCGACCAGCTCGTCCTTCAGATGCTCGGTCTCTTTCTCGCGGATCTCTTTGAGGTTCATGACTCGTTACCTTTCGTGCGATCAAGCGACCGATCAGGCGACCGCGTGCCGGCGGTGCACGAACCGGCAGGGAACCGGCATCTTGTGGGCGATGCGCGCCAGGCACTTCTTGGCTGTCGACTCATCCACCCCGGTCACCTCGAACATCACGGTGCCCGGCTTGACGATCGCCACCCAGTATTCCGGCTCGCCCTTGCCCTTGCCCATGCGGGTTTCCAGCGGCTTGCCGGAGACCGGCTTGTGCGGAAAGATGCGGATGAAGAGCCGTCCCTCGCGGCGGAGGAAGTGCGACGCCGCCACGCGGCCCGCTTCGATCTGCCGCGCCGTGATCCACGACGCCGTCGTCGTCTGCAACCCGTATTCGCCGAACGCCACGGTGTTCCCGCGCGTCGCGTTGCCCTTCATCTTTCCGCGCTGGCTCTTGCGGAACTTCACTCGCTTGGGCATCAGAGGCATAGTCGCTGCGCTCCATTTTCGATTTGCGATTGCCGATGTGCGATTTCAAATTCAATCGCAAACTGCAAATCGCAAATTGCAAATCCAATTACCGGCGACCGCGACGCGGCCCGCCACCAGGTCGGACGTCCGTATCCGCGACGTCCTCCCCGTACAGTCCCTTGTAGATCCACACCTTCACGCCGATCGTGCCGAAGGTCGTGAACGCGATCGCGTACCCGTAATCGACGTTCGCCTGCAGCGTCGTCAGCGGGACCGAGCCCATGCCGCTCTTTTCCTGCCGCGCGATTTCCGCCCCGCCCAATCGGCCGCTGACCTGAATCTTGATCCCCTTCGCACCCGCCTGCATCGTGCTGTCCATCCGCATCTTCATGACGCGGCGGAAGCTGGCGCGCTTCTTGAGCTGCTCGGCGATCGCCTCGGCGACGAGCTGCGCGTTGAGGTCCGGGTTCTTGATCTCGACCACCTTGATCGGCGCGACCTTGCGGTGGATCAGGTCTTCCAGCTCCTCGCGGAGCTTGTCCACTTCCGCGCCCTTGGGGCCGATCACCAGGCCCGGACGCGCCGTCTTCAGCGTCACCGTCACCTCTTCGCGCGTGCGCTCGATGAAGATGTCGCTGATGCCGGCGAACGGCGGGCGGCGGTTGAGCTTGCGGTCGATGAGCGTCCGCAGCTTGAAGTCCTCGATCAGGAAGTCGCCGTACGCCGCCTTGGGCGCGTACCAGCGGCTCTTCCAGTCTTCGGTGATGCCGACGCGGAAACCTGTTGGATTGACCTTTTGACCCATGTCGTCATTTGCAATTTTCAATTTGCGATCCGCGATTGAAGACGCACTCGGTTTTCAATCGCAAATTGCAAATCGCAAATCGAAAATCTCCTTAAATCCTCGCCTTGCCGTGTCGTCCGCCGACGGTCTTCTTGAGGCTCACCGGCGCCCGCTCGCCTTCTTCACGTTCGTCAATCGTGACGCACAGGTGGCTGGTGCGCTTGTTGATCGGGTACGCCTTGCCGCGGTCCTTCGGCTGGAAACGCTTGATGACCGGACCCGGATCCACCCACGCCTCCGCCACGAACAGCGTGTTGCGCGGGGCGGAAGTTTCCTGCTCGTTGGCGTTGGCGACGGCGCTGCGGATGACTTTTTCGATCATCCCGCTGACGCGCTGCTTGGAGAACTTGAGCATGGCGATGGCGTCGTCGACGTCGCGTCCGCGGACCAGGTCCATCACCAGCCGCGCCTTGCGCGGGCTGATGCGGGCGAACCGATGTTTTGCTGGATAAGGCATCTCGCAATCCTCTGCACATTGCTACTTCGTCGCCGGCGCCGCACCCGCAGCAGCGGCTTCCGCGGCTTTGCGTCCCGAGTGGCCGCGGAACTGACGCGTCGGGGAAAACTCGCCGAGCTTGTGACCCACCATGTCCTCCTGCACGAACACGCGCAGGAACTTGTTCCCGTTGTGAACCTCGAACGTGTGTCCGACGAACTCCGGGATGATCGTGCACGCGCGGGCCCAGGTCTTGATGGGCTGCTTGGCCCGGTTCTCGTTCAGCTTCGAGACCTTCTTGTAAAGCTTCTCGTCGACGAACGGTCCTTTTTTGGCGCTTCTGCTCATTGCTCAATCCTTGTTATTTGAGGTTTGTTGTTTGAGGTTTGATGTCAGACCTCCAACCTCAAACCCTCAAATTCCAAACCTCAAATCACACGCTCACCGTCTGCGGCCTTTGCTGGTGCGTTCCGAACTTGCGGCGACGCAGGATCAGCTTGTCGCTGTGCTTTCTCGGATGGCGGGTGATGCCGCCCTTGGCGGGAACGCCCGTCTTGCTCACCGGATGACGCCCGCCGTTCGAACGGCCTTCGCCGCCGCCCAGCGGGTGATCGATCGGGTTCATCGCCTTGGCGCGCGTGTGCGGACGGTTGCCCATGTGGCGCTGCCGCCCGGCCTTGCCGATGCTCACGTTGATGTAATCGAGGTTGCCGAGCTGCCCGATGGTCGCTCGGCACCGGCTCTTGACGCGGCGCATTTCGCCGCTGGGCAGGATGATGACGCTGTACTCGCCTTCCTTCGCGCCCAGCCGGCCGACCCCGCCGGCGCTGCGAACGAGCTTCCCGCCCTGCCCGGGGTTCATCTCGATGTTATGAATCTCCAGGCCCGCGGGGATGTTGGTCAGCGGCAGGCAGTTGCCCAGTTCCGGCTCAGCCCCCGGGCCGCTCATCACTTTCGCGCCGACCTTCAGCCCGTTGGGAGCGAGGATGTAGCTCTTCTCGCCGTCGGCGTATTGGATCAGAGCAATGAAGCACGAGCGGTTGGGGTCGTATTCGATCGCCTGGACGGTCGCCTGCACGTCGTCCTTCTGGCGCTTGAAGTCGATGATGCGATAGAGGCGCTTGTTCCCGCCGCCGCGATGCTTGGCGGTGATCACGCCGTGATGGTTTCGCCCGCTGGCGCGGCGCTTGCCGACGGTCAACGATTTCTCAGGGGTGTCCTTGGTGATGGCGGACTTGTAGTCCACCACCGACCCGGCCCGCCGTCCCGCGCTCGTCGGATTGTAGAATTTGATCGGCATTGCTTGGTCTCATTAGCCGCGAAGCTACACCTCGCGGGTCTCCTTAGAACAACTCAATCCTCGAGTTCTCGTCGAGAACGACGACCGCCTTCTTCCAGTCCGAAGTCGTCGTCATCTTGTGCCGCGCCCGCCGCGGCTTGCCTTTGCGGTTCATCGTGCGGACGTCCTTGACCTTCACGTTGTACTGCTTCTCGACCGCCGTCTTGATCTGATGCTTGTTCGCGCCGGCGTGTACCTCGAACGCGTAGGCGTTGCGGGTGCCCTGCTGGTGCGTGCTCTTTTCCGTCACGAGCGGCTTGATGATGACTGCGTTTGAGTCCATGTTCTGGTCACTTTCGTAGCATGGCCGTCTCGGCCATGCCTGCAGGCACGGGCGAGACGCCCGTGCTACGCAAGAATCTTTTCCAACCCGTCTTTCGTGACGACAAGCGTCCGGTTCCTCAGCAGATCCCACGCGTTGAGCTGATCCACGGTCGTCAGCGTCGTGCGATCGATGTTGCGGGCCGACTTCTCGAAGTTCTCGTCGCGGCCGTTGATTGCCACAACCACGCTGCGGTCGATCCCGAGCGCCTTGAACATCTGCGCCACCGGCTTGGTCTTCACGCCGTCGAGCTTGATCACGTCGAGCACGCGGACGTCGTTGCTCTGCAGCTTGTCGAGAATCGCGCTGTCGCGGGCGAGGCGGCGCTGCTTCTTGGGCATCGCCTGACGCCAGTCCTTCGGCCGCTTGTTCTTCGCGTGACCGCCGCCCTTCTTGATCGGGTTGCGGATCCCGCCGGTGCGGGCGTTTCCCGTGCCCTTCTGGCGGAACATCTTTCGCGTCGAGCCGGCGACTTCGCCGCGCGCCTTGGTGCGGGCGGTGCCCTGGCGCTGGTTGGCGTGATACATCACCAGCGCCTGCTTCAGCAGCTCCTTGCGCACCTCGCCGCCGAGCTTGGCCTCATCGACCTGGATCGTCGAGATCTTCGAGCCGGCCTGGTTGAATACGGGGACCTCAATCATCGTTCTTACCTTTGTAGGGGCGGCGGCCGGGGGCCCCCCCGGCGGGAGAGCGGGCGCCCCGCCGGGGCGCCCCCACACCCGCGATTTTATGGTGAGGCTTACACGCCCGACACACCCATAGGGAAAAAAAAAAACGCC
>JAICTV010000169.1 GCA_025936175.1 Phycisphaerae bacterium | reverse complement strand
GTTGTCCACCAGAATTCGCCGCATCGCTTCGGCGGCGGCAGCAAAGAAGTGCCAGCGGCCGTCCCATTGCCGCACACCCGTGTCGTCCACCAGTCGAAGATACGCCTCGTGCACCAGAGCAGTCGCCTGCAGCGTGTGCCCGTGCCGCTCGTGCTGCATATGTGTAGCTGCCAGCGCGCGGAGTTGCTGATACACCAGCGGAAGAAGCTCGGCGGCGGCCCGCGCGTCGCCGGCGCCCGCTTCGTTAAGCAGGCGGGTAACCGCCGCCGCGGCGACGTTGTCTGACGATTCGTCGTTCAGCGCCATACTGCAGTTCCGAGCCGGACCGATGGAGAATGCGTTCTTTGAAGTGATTTTCGGCCACGGATTCCGCTCGCCCGGGCGATAAATCCTACGTCAGCCTTGCAGATTTGGGGCAAAGCGGCTTCCAGAAACCCTTGGGAGGCAATTCTGATCCGGTTCGGAATCCGATCGCAAGGCAATGATTCCTGGACGCTCGTCCGCCAGTATTACGCCCCCGCGCATCGCATCTCCTGCAATTCATTTGGATCGGCTAGCTCTGTGATGTCGGCAGTTCCGGCGGCGCGTCGGTCATCGTCAGGCCGGCGGATTTTCGATACGAATGCGGCGTCATGCCCAGCGAGCGGTGGAACGCAGTCGTCAGATATTCCGCGTTCCGGAAGCCGCTGCGCCTGGCGATGTCCGCCAGCGGAAGCGTCGTCTCGCGGAGCAACTGGCGCACGCGCTCGAAGCGCACGCGCGCGATCTCGTCGTGCGGCGTGCGGCCGAGGAGCTTGCGGAAGCGGCCTTCCAGCACGCGGCGGGAGAGGGGGATCTCGTCGAGCAGATCCTTCACCGCGATCCCTTCGCACGCGTGCTGACGGATAAAGCGGACGGCGGCGGAGACGTCGGCGTCGTCCAGCGCCAGCACGTCGGTCGAGCGACGCGTGATCACCCCGAGCGGCTCGACGAAAATCGCCTGCCCGCGCTGGCGCTCTTTGCCCGCCATCAGTCGATCGAGCAACGCGGCGGCTTCGTAGCCGGTGCGGCGGGTGTCGGGGGCGACGCTGGTCAGCGGAGGATCGGTCAGGTTGCAGAGGAACTCGTCGTTGTCCACGCCGATCACCGCGACTTCGTCCGGCACCGCGAGCCCGACACGGCGGCAGGCGTCGAGCACGTGGCGGGCGCGGATGTCGTAGCTCGCCATCACTCCGACCGGACGCGGGAGCGACAACAGCCAGTTGGCGATCTCGTTTTCCATCGCGTCCCAGTCGCGGTTGGCGCGTGAAGAGGCGCGGTAGACGGAGCAGGGGACGCCCGCGTCGGCCGCCGCCCGGCGGAAATGCTCGCTGCGCCAGCGCGACCAGTTGAAGCGGTCGTCCCCGCAGTAGGCGAGCTGGCGGAAGTTTCGCTCAAGCAGGTGACGCGCCGCCGCCTGGGCGATCGCGCGATCGTCGGTCTCCACCCACGGCAGGCGCGCGACCTTCCGCGCGGCGCTGACGTCGACGGCGGGCAAACCCGATTCGACGACCGCCGCGGCAATCTTCTGATTCTCGATCCGCGCGATCACCCCGTCCCCGCGCCAGCGCCGCAGCCAGCGCGGGGGTTCGTCGCCGCGACTGTGCTCGCCGAGGTAGACCGACCAGCGCTCGTGCTCGCGCATGTACGCGATGATGCCGTTGAGCAGCCCGCGGCCATACCCGTTCGACGTCTCGACCAGGAGCGCCACCTCGCGGCGCGACGCGCGTCGTGCGGCGGCAGCGGAGGGCGAGGGCGGGGACGAAGATGAGGCGCGCTGGCGGGACACGGCAGTCGCTCTCCGATCGCTGCGGCGGCGGCTCGATCCCTGCGCGGGACGGTGCGCGAGGCTCTCGCGGCGTGCGGCCGCGCCGGGACCGGGGTTGCTCGGATGTTTAGAGCGCGTCATGGCGGTTCGTTGCGGCGGATTTTTCGCAGGTAAAATATCATATCTCCTTCCGCGCAAAATTACCGATGGTCCGCCCGCCCGGCCCGGTTAAACCTTTACTCGTCGAGCAGGTTCTCCCGGCAACGTGCGCGCGCAGATCGGAGCCGCGTCCGTCACACGTCAGGCGATGTGAACGCCGCAGAGGGAATTTGCAGCACGTCTTTTTTGCGTCCAACGCGACGGAGGTCGCCGATGAAAACGCGCGTCCGGGCCGGCTTCACGCGGGTCGAACTGCCCGCAACCAGCAAACGGGCTTTTACGCTTGTCGAGTTGCTCGTGGTGATCGGCATCATCGCCATCCTGATCGGAATCCTCCTCCCGGTGCTCGGTCGGGCGCGCGAGCAGGCCAATCGCATCGCCTGCATGAGCGGCATACGCCAGGTCGCCAACGCCTTCTTCATGTACACGCAGGAGAACGGCGGATGGTTTCCGTCACCGGCGGTGTGGGGCGGGCCGGGGCCGACCGCATTGGGTTACGGCAGCCTGACGACGCCCGCGCCCAGCGGCTATCCCGCCGACTGGATCGGCTGGCCCGAGGACTGGATCGTCTGGCGCAACAAGACCCCCAACGACAAGCTGCAGGGTGCGATCGTCAAGTACCTGGCCAGCCCCACCAATGGAAAGATCCTGATGTGCCCGTCGGACGAGGCGCTCTATCGCAAGGTGCCCAATCCCGACGGCTCGCTCTATCCGTACAGCTTCGTGATGAACTCGTACCTGTCGTTCGGCACCAACTCCAACCCGCACGTGCCGGCCACGATCACGGCGCCCAAAAACAACCTGCGTTATCCCGCCGACGCGGCGTGGAAGATCGCGCAGGTGCGGCGCTCGGCCGACAAAATCCTCCTCTACGAAGAAGACGAACGTGCCGTCCGCGACGGCCGCGGGCAGCTTCAGAGCCCGGCGATCGGCAATAACGCCGACAACATCGTCGGCCTGCTCTCGATCCGTCACGACAATAAACGAATCATGCCGGACGATCCGCCAACGTCGCAGGGCCAGCAGCGTATCGAAGATCAGGTGAACCGCGATCGCAAGGGCAACGTCGCCTTCGTGGACGGCCACGCCGACTACGTCACGCGGCTGTTCGCCCACGATCGCGCGCATTACGATCCGAAGTTCTAAAGGACCTTTGCTTTCTTCGAACGCAAACCGACGGTGTATCAGATGATCAAACGTGCGGCGCTGCCGTTCCTGCTCGCGTGTCTCTTCATCCTGGGTTTTTCTTCCGGCTTCGCCCGTGCCGAACAGGGGGGGAAAGAAGGGGGGGCGGCATCGAAGAAGCCGATGAACATCGTCCTGATCCTCACGGACGATCAGGGCTACGCCGACGTCGGCTGCTACGGCGCGACGAAGATCAAGACGCCGCGAATCGACCGCATGGCGGCGGAGGGGATTCGCTTCACGGACTTTTACGCGGCGGCGTCGGTGTGCACGCCTTCCCGCGCGGCACTGCTCACCGGGTGCTATCCGATTCGGGTGGGAATGGCGGAATTCCCGATGCTGCCGGGCGGAAAGCCGTGGCAGACGCGCGTGCTCTACCGCAACGCGCCCTTCGGGCTCAATCCGGACGAAGTCACGCTCGGCAAGCTGCTCAAGAGCGCCGGCTACGCGACGATGTGCATCGGCAAGTGGCACCTGGGTGATCAGAAACCGTTCCTCCCGACGAGTCACGGGTTCGATCAGTACTTCGGCCTGCTCTACACGCCCGACATGCCGCCGAACGATTTTGTCCGCGGCACCGAAATCGCCGAGCACAAGATCGATCTCAACTCCGTCGCGCAGCGCTACACCGAAGAGGCGGTGAAGTTCATCAAGGAGCACAAGGACGGGCCGTTCTTCCTGTTCTTCTCGCACACCTATCCGCACGTGCCGGTGGCGGCATCGGACAAGTTCCGCGGGAAGTCCGGCCGCGGGTTGTACGGCGACGCGTGCGAGGAGATCGACGCCAGCACCGGCAAAGTGCTCGACACGCTGAAGGAACTGAACCTCGACGACAACACGCTGGTGATCTACACCTCCGACAACGGCCCGTGGCTCGCCAAGGGCGAGGACGGCGGAAGCGCGTTTCCGTTCCGCGGCGGCAAAGGCGGCAGCTACGAAGGCGGCTTCCGCGAGCCCTGCATCATCCGCCTCCCGGGCGTCATCCCGCCCGGCGCGGTCTGTCACGAGATGGCGACGCAGATGGATTTTCTGCCGACGCTGGCGCGCCTCGCCGGCGTGAGCGTCCCCAAGCCGATCGACGGCAAGGACATTACGGATCTGATGCTCGCCAAACCCGGCGCGAAAACACCGCACGAATCATTCTTCTACTACGTCGGCAACCGCCTGCACGCGGTGCGCAGCGGAAAGTGGAAGCTCAAGGTCCCGACGACGCTGGCCGAAGAGTATTCCGGCTACGCGAAGCTGGAAAATCCCGACACGGAAATTCCCCGCGCGCTCTACAACCTGGAAGACGATCCGGCGGAGCAGAAGAACGTCATCGCGCAACATCCGGATGAGTTCAAAAAACTGCAGGCGATGATCGAAGAGGCGCGCCAGGACCTGGGCGACTCCAAGCGGAAGATGGTCGGGAAGAACTTCCGGCCCGTCGGCAAAGTCGCCGTCGCGGAGTGAAATCGAGCGGGGCTCAGGGGCTACGGTTGATGCGGGGGATTTTGAACATCGGTTGAGGATGTCATGAAGTTCGCACGCTGCGCAGGTGGTTTATTGTCGGTCGCGATCTGCTTCGCCGCCGTTTCCGTGTCGCGCGCGGCGGCGGAAGCGCCCGCGCCGCCCGTCGCCGACGCGGTGAAGGACGCGTTCGTGCCTGCGGAGATGGGCGCCGCGCAGTTCGACGGCTATCTCGGCCAGCGGATCAAAGTGAATACCGACGATCGCCTGCTCACGCTCGATCTCGACGCCATCCTTGAGCCCTACGTGCATCGTCCCGGTCCGCACGCGTGGGCCGGCGAGCACGCCGGCAAGTTCCTCCACGCCGCCACATTGGATTGGCAGCGAACGGGCGACGCGCGCATGAAGGAGCGCATCGATCACGTCGCGCAGACGCTGATCAAATCGCAGCTTCCGGACGGCTACCTTGGCACCTACTCGGATGAAAAACGCTGGACGAGCTGGGACGTCTGGAGCCACAAGTACAATCTGATCGGGCTGCTGACGTACTACCGCGCCACCGGCGACGACGCTTCGCTGGATGCCTGCCGCAAGGTCGGCGACCTGCTGTGCAAAACCTTCGGCGATGATTCGCCGCAGAAGCGCGACATCCTCAAATCCGGCACGCACCTCGGCATGGCTGCCACCAGCGTGCTCGAGCCGATGGTGATGCTCTATCGCTGCACGGGCGAAAGGCGTTATCTCGATTTCTGCCAGTACCTCGTCCGATCGTGGGATGAGCACGAGCCGGGCAAGAGCCCGCGCATCCTCTCGACGCTCCTCGCCGGCGGGGGCGTCCGCAGCGTCGCCAACGCCAAGGCGTACGAGATGATGTCCAACCTCGTCGGCCTGCTCGATCTCTACCGCGTCACCGGCGACGCGTCGTATCGCAAGGCGTGCGACGCCGCGTGGAAGGACATCGTCGCGCATCAGAACTATGCCACCGGCACCTCAAGCTGGAGCGAACATTTCCAGCAGGAAGACCTGCTCCGTCCCGACGGCGGCGAGGAGCGCAATCATTACGTCGCCGCCGGCGAAGGGTGCGTCACGGTCACCTGGCTGCAGATGAACTGGCACCTGCTCCGCCTCACCGGCGACGCCGCCTACGGCGATCAGCTCGAGCGCACCGTCTACAACGCGCTGCTCGCCCAGGAATCGCCGCAGGATGGGAACGTCTGCTACTTCCTCCCGATGCTCGGGCGCAAGCGGTTTAACGAGGTGACGCACGGCATCCCGAACGTCTCGTGCTGCTCATCAAGCATCCCGCGCGGCATCGCGATGATTCCCTCATTCGCCACCGGCGCGATCAACGGCAATCCGGCTGTCATCCTCTACGCGCCGGGCGAGCAGACCATCGACGCCGCGGGCGGCATTCACCTGAAGCTGAAGATCGAGACCGACTATCCCAAGTCCGGCACGGTCGACATCAAGGTGGTCGACGGCGCGAAGGGCGAATTCCCGCTGATGCTCCGCGTGCCGGCGTGGTGCGATCGCTTTGAAGCGAAGGTCGGCGACGAGACCCAGCGCGGCACTCCGGGCCAGTTCCTCGTCATCCGCCGGGCGTGGAAGGACGGCGACGCGGTTCGCGTCGAGATGAACCTGCCAATGATGTCGGTGCCGCAGGGCCCCGGCTATGTCGCGATCCAGCGCGGACCGCAGGTGCTGGCGCACGATGATTCGATCGCCGGCGACGCGACGACGCTTCCGCAGGGGTGGTCCGGCACGCAGATGTACAACGTGCGCGGCACGCAGAACGGCCAGCCGACGACGCTGACGCTCGTCCCCGTCGCCGACGCCGGCCAGCAGCACAAGGCGGATTACGAAGCCGTCTTCAGCGGTTTCAAGCTCGCGCTGGTCGCGTCCGAAGCGCGTGCGGCGTCGAACTCGCCGTGATGGCATTGCGTC
Organism: Phycisphaerae bacterium; assembly: GCA_025936175.1. Classification (GTDB taxonomy): domain Bacteria; phylum Planctomycetota; class Phycisphaerae; order Tepidisphaerales; family Tepidisphaeraceae; genus JAICTV01. Next base: position 5,663 of record JAICTV010000169.1, on the reverse strand, counting down.
GCGAAGCGTTATCGCTTGATGAATCGCAACCGGTAATAGTCGAGGATGACGGCGGCGACGATCACGGTGCCGGTGATGAGGCGCTTGGTCTCGTCGCGCACGCCGCGCGCCGCTAGGCCGCTCGACAATACCGCAATGATCGCCACGCCCAGCAGCGACGACGCCACTGAACCGCGCCCGCCCATGAGCGACGTCCCGCCGATGACGACAGCGGCGATCACGTCCAGTTCCAGCCCCGTTCCCGCGTTCGGGTTCGACGCCTGTGATCGCGAGACGTCCATCACCGCGCCCGCCGCCGCGCATAGTCCGGCGATGACAAAGACCGCCGTCTTGACCGGCCTGGTCGAGATGCCGGAGAGGCGGACCGCCTCCTCGTTGGTTCCCACCGCGATCATGTATCGTCCGAAGACCGTGCGCGAGAGAACGAACTGTCCGATGATGACGGCGGCAAGGGCGATGTAGACGGGCAGCGACAGCCCGCCGAGTGAGAGATCTGCGATCGTTCCTGCGCGCGAGCCGATGTACGCGGTGCGGGAGGCGGTCAGCCAGTGCGTCGCCCCGCGCGCGATCTCCAGCATGCCGAGCGTCACGACGAACGACGGCACCGACCACGTGACAACGATCAGCCCGTTGAGCAGCCCGCAGAGCGCGCCGGCGCCCAGCGCCGCGAGCACCGCGATCCACAGCGGCTGCGGATGAGCGCCGGTCATGAGCACGCCGACCACCCCGCCGCTCAGCCCGAGCACCGATCCTACCGACAGATCCACGCCGCCGATGATCAGCACGTAGGTCATCCCCACCGCGCACAGCACCGTCGCCGGCATCTGGTTGAAGATGGTGGTGAAGTTGTCGCGGGTGAAAAAGTGCGGCGTGGTGAATGCGAAGCCGGCGATGAGCAGCGCCAGCACCGCGATCAGCCCGAGCTGATCGGTGATGAGTCCGAGCGAGAGGCGCCGGCGCCGCGGCGGCAGCGGCGGGGCGATCTCGACCGAAGGTGCTGTGATGTCGTTGCTCATACGGATTCGACTCGGCCCGCCGCAGCCATCGATGTCGCCGCAGCGGAAGTGTAACCGCTCAGCGCCGCCTCCATGATTTTCTCCTGCGTCCATTGTCCGCGGTCGAACGTCTCGACCAGCCGCCCGGCCGACATCACTGCGATGCGGTCCGCGATCGCGGTCAGTTCCAGCAGGTCGGAGGAGACGACGATGATCGCCTTCCCGCCGCTCGCGAGCTCGCGCAGCAGCCGGTAGATCTCGAACTTCGCGCCGACGTCGATCCCGCGCGTCGGCTCGTCGAAGATGAGGACGCGGCTGTCGCGAAAGAGCCACTTGGCGAGCACCACCTTCTGTTGATTCCCGCCGGAGAGCTCGACGACCGACTGATCCGGCGACTTGCAGCGCGTCGAGAGCTTGTCGATGTAGCCGCGCGCCGTCGCGCGCTCGGCGCGGCGATTGATCCAGAAGCGCAGCCGCGAGACAGACCCCATCCGGGCCAGCGTCGTGTTGTCCTGGATCGAGGACGGCAGCAGCAGTCCTTGCGCCTTGCGGTCTTCGGTCAGGAACGCGATGCCGCGCCGCACGGCGTCGCGCGGATGCCGAATGCGCACCGGCTCCGGCGATCCGCCGAGATAGATCTTCCCGGAATCCGCGCGATCGGCGGCGAAGATGGCGCGCATCGTTTCGGTGCGACCTGATCCCATCAGCCCCGCGAAGCCGAGGATCTCGCCCTCGCGCAGCGTGAATGACACATCGCGCACAGCCGGCAGGCGATGCAGGTTTTCCACGCGCATAGCGACGCGCGCGGCGCCGCGACGAGCTCCGGCCGTCGATTCCGGCCGCAGTTCCGCCGCCGCCGCGGAGAGATCCCGGCCCACCATCAGCCGCACCGTCTCATCGTGCGTGATGTCGTTGACCGCGCGGGTAGCGATATGTCGGCCGTCGCGCAGGATGGTGATCCGATCCGCCATCGCGCGGATCTCCTCCATCCGGTGCGACACGTAGATGATGCCGACGCCCTCGCTCTTGAGCCGGCGGAGGTGCGCGAAGAGCAGGTCGATCTCGCGCGTGGTGAGCGCGGCGGTCGGCTCATCGAGCACGAGCACGCCGCACCTGGTGACCAGCGCCGCCGCGATCTCCACGAGCTGGGCCTGCCCGATCCCCAGCGACGAGACGGGCTGCGCCGCATGGACATCCCGCAGCCCGATCGCGCGGACCGCGCGCTCGGCGTCGGCGTTGAGCTTCGCATAGTTGATCACGCCCAGCCGGCGCGGGAGCGCGCCGAGGTAAATGTTCTCCGCGACGCTGAGCGTCGGCAGCAGGTTCAACTCCTGCATGACCATGCGCACGCCCGCGGATTCAGCCTGATGCCGCGAGCGCGGCGCGTGCCGGCGGCCGCCGAGCTGCATCTCGCCCGCGTCCGGCGGCGTGATGCCGCAGAGGATCCGGCAGAGCGTCGATTTGCCCGCGCCGTTCTCGCCCACCAGCGCATGCACTTCCCCGGCGCGCAGCTCGAACCCCGCGTCGTGCAGCACCGTCACGCCGGCGTACGACTTCGTCAGGTTGCGGCAACTCAAAAGCGTCACGCGTCTGGGCTACTTCTTCAGCGTCTCGGCGGTCACCAGATCGACCGCCGTCTCCTTATCCGCAGGCGCGGCGTGAGTTTTAAGGATCGTCAGCGCGTACTCGACGCCGTTGACCGCGATCTGATCGGCGTGCTGATCGACGCTGCACAGCACGTCACCGCTCTTGATCAGCTCCTGGATCGCCGCGATGTTGTCGAAGCCGACGAGCCGCACCTGTCCGACCTTCTTCGCGTCCTTCAGCGCGGTGTGCGCGCCAAGACACATGCTGTCGTTGGCGCAGAGAAACGCCTTGATCTCCGGATGCGATGAAAGGATCGACGCGACGATCGGCGTCGCCTTGTCCGATTCCCACTCGGCCGACTGCGACGTGACGATGTTCATCCCCGCTTCTTTCATCGCTGCCTCAAACCCGTCGTGCCGCTGCACCGCGTTGAACGCGCCGGGCTGTCCGTCGATGATCGCGACGGCGTCGCCCTTATTGAGCTTCTTGGCGAGATAATCGCCCGCCAGCTTCGCGCCCTTGAGATTGTTGGGGCCGACGAAGGGGACGGTGAGCGATTTTTCCTTCAGCGCGTCGGCGTCGAGGCGGTTGTCGATGTTGACGATGACGATGCCGGCGTCGGCTGCCTTCCTGCACGCGGGCACCAGCGCTTTGGAATCCGCCGGCGCGATCACGATCGCGTCCACGTGCTGCGCCGCCATCTGCTCGACGAGCGCGATCTGCTGACTGACGTCGGTCTCGTTCTTAATGCCGGTGGCGAGCAGATCGTAATCGCTCGCGTGCGCGTTGTGGTGCGCTTCGGCGCCGTCCTGCATCGTCTTGAAGAATTCATTCGCCAGTGATTTCATCACCAGCGCCACGCGCGGCTTAGCGGCCGACGAACCGCCCGCGCCGCCGCCGGTTGCTTGTGAAGACGGCGAAACCGAAGGTTGCGACGTCGCCGATTCACGCTGCTCGCAACCCACCCCCAGCGCGACGGCCGCCATTGCAGAAAGGACGAGAAAGAACCCCAGCCTCATCGAATGAGCCTCCAATTATGCTTGCCCGAACGGTGAGCATACCCGACAACATTCGCTCGACCGCGGATTTCATGATACATCCGCCGACACAGCGCATGACTCGTTCTCACAGCAATACCCTCACGTTCGCGGCGATGTTGCTGATCGGCGTCTGCACCTGCGTCACGGGCGCGGCCGCAGGCTCGCGGCAATCGGAGCCGCCGCCGCGGACGATTCCCGTCATCCTCGACACCGATATCGGCAACGACATCGACGACACGTGGGCGCTGGCGATGCTCCTGCGCACGCCGGGGCTCGATCTGCGTTTGGTGACGACGACCGACGGCCAGGCCGAATACCGCGCCCGGCTTGTCGCCAAGCTCCTGACCATCGCCGGCCGGTCGGACGTTCCGATCGCACTGGGAGCAGGCAAGCCGAGCGGTCAGGAGCGCGAGAAAACGTGGCTCGACGATTTCAAGCTGGCCGATTACCGCGGCACGGTCCATCGGGACGGCGTGCGGGCGCTGATTGACACGATTAACAGTGCAAAGGAGCCGCCGACGATCATCGCCATCGGCCCGCTGCAAACGCTGGCCGCGGCGCTGGCGAAGGACCCGTCGATCGCCGCGAAAACCAACCTGGTCGGCATGCAGGGCAGCGTCTTCAAGGGCTACGGCGGCTCGCCGACGCCGGCGCCGGAGTTCAACATCAAGGTCGATGTCGCCGCCGCGCAGAAGGTGCTCTCGGCGCCGTGGCGGAGCATCGCGATCACGCCGCTCGACACCTGCGGTCTGGCGGGCGTTTCCATTTCGGCCGAGCAGTACGAGACGCTGCGCGGCAGCGCTGATCCGCTCGTCGGCGCAATCCTCGACAGCTACGCGGCGTGGAGCGGGAAGGATGCCGCCACGCTCAAGGCAAGCACCACGCTGTTCGACACCGTCGCAATCTACCTCGCGCGCCCGTCTGAGCCGTCGCTTCTTGTCACGCGCGAGCTGAAGATCGCCGTGAGCGACGCCGGCATGACGAGCGTGAGCGAAAGCGGCCGCGCCATGACCGTCGCCACCGACTGGACAGACCTCAGGGTTTACCGCAATTACCTGATGAAAACGCTGCTCGCGCCGCCGTGAAACCGTCGCCAATCGCTCCGGTAAAAAATTGAATGAAGTTATGCGCAAAATGCCCCGGCGCGCGGCGGCCGCGCCGGCCAACAATGGCCCTCGTCACGCCGGCGCGCGGATGATTGGTTGAAGCGCGCCGGCCACGTCACACACATGCTTGAGGGCGAGGGTCATGAAGCAGAAGAAATATCAGAGGAAGCACGGCGCGCTCTTTTCGGCGTCCGCCGCTGCCACCGCCGCGGTCGTCGCGTCGTTCACGGCGTTCGCTTCGGCGACGCAGGTCGTCTACGACCCGTTCAACTACGACGCCACCGGCGCTCCCGCGCTGGGGACCGGGCCGTCCTCCGCCACCGGAGCGCTCGGGCAGTGGATCTACCAGGGCAGCAACACGGTCGAGCCGCGGCTCAACTCCGGCAGCCTCGCGTACACCGGCGCGCCCGCCTCCAGCGGCAACAAGGTCCAGCTCGACATCACCACGCCCACCGGCGCCGACGCCTCGCGCCTGTACCTCGGCACCATCGACAAGACGACGATCCCGACGCTCTATTACTCGCTGGTCACGTCGATCCCGTCCTCCGCCAACACCAATCAGAACGGCGCCTACTTCGCCGGCTTCGATAACCTCACCGCCGGCACCGCTTATACCAGCTTTGCGGGCCTGTTCGTCCGCCAGGACGCCGGCGACACGACGAAAATCGATCTCGGCATCTGCACCAGCGGCTCGGCGAACAAACAGTGGACCGGCGCGCTCCCGCACGACACGCCGCTCTACCTCGTCGCTTCATTCAACTTCCAGGGCCTGGCCAATCTCGACGTCTTCACCGATCCGACCCTGGTCCCGATGACCGAACCCGGCGCCGGCACGCACTCGGTCACCAGCACCGGCGTCGACGCCTCCGCCGTCACCACCGTCACCAACTTCTATCTCCGCGGGAACACGAGCGAGCCGCAGCACATCCTGGTGG
>JAICTV010000374.1 GCA_025936175.1 Phycisphaerae bacterium | reverse complement strand
GGCGCGCACAGGAAATCACGGGTGAAATCACGATGACTCACGTGCTCATGCTTCTCGTTCTGTTCATGTCGTTCGCCGCTGTCGCCGCGGCGGCCACGGATGCCACGCGCCCGTCGATCGCCGACGCCGGCGCGGTGGGCGATGGGAAGACGCTCAACACCGCGGCGATTCAACGCGCCATCGATCGGCTCGCGCAAAGCGGTGGCGGAACCGTCGTCATTCCCGCGGGCAGATTCCTCAGCGGCGCGATCTTTCTCAAGCCCGGCGTGAACCTTCATCTCGAGAAGGACGCGATCCTTCTCGGGTCGCAAAACATCGACGACTATCCGCCGTCGCCCACGCGCATCGAACGTCACACCCAGGTCTGGCGGCCGGCGCTGATCAACGCCGATCAGTGCGACGGCCTGCGCATCAGCGGCGAAGGGACGATCCGGGGCGGGGGCAAACCGTACTGGGACGCGTTCTGGAATCGCATCCGGGCGGACAAGACGACGAAGAACCTCGACGTCGATCGTCCGCGCAACGTCTTCATCCGCGACAGCAGGAACATCTCGATCAGCGGCGTCGCGCTCCGCGACTCGGGCTTCTGGAACCTCCACCTCTATCGATGCCGCGAGGCGACGATCGAGAAGCTCGACATCCGCACGCCCCCCGGAGCCCCCAGCACCGACGGGATCGACATCGATTCCTGTCAGGACGTGACGATCCGCGACTGCTACATCTCGGTGGACGATGACGACATCGCGCTCAAGGGGAGCAAAGGCCCGCTGGCCGATCGCGACACGGAAAGTCCTGCGGTCGAGCGGGTCCACATCACCGGCTGCACCTTCGCCAACGGTCACGGCGCAGTCACGCTCGGCAGCGAAGCCTGTCACGTTCGGGATGTGCTGGTCGAGAACTGCAAAGTGATCGACGCGGCGGACGAAGCGCCGTCGCGGAACCGGAACATCCTCGTGCGGCTCAAGCTTCGACCCGACACGCCGCAGCATTACGAGAGGCTCGTCTTCCGCAACATCACGCTGAACTGCCGCGGCGATCTGTTCGGCATCGCGCCCTGGACGCAATACTTCGACCTCCACGGCGAGAAAGAGCCGGCGCAGCTCGTGGAGAATGTCACGGTCGAAAACGTGTCGGGCAGCGCCGGGAATTTCGGCCGGATCAAGGGACCGCCGAAGGCGACCATCCGCAACATCAAGCTCAAGAACATCGATCTGACGCTGAAGAACCCCGGCGTCGCGATCGAGAACGTCGAGGAGCTGGAGATCGACGACGTGAAGGTAAACGGACAGCCGCTCGCTGTTGAAAGGTAATTCGCCCAAGACCCGCTCAAAATCCTCGAGAGCGCCAGCAAGCTCCGTCCCAACGCGTCACGCCGATGGGACGCGGACCAGCAGCAGGTCTGGAAACGGCAACGGCTTCGGAAGAATCCGAAGCCGTTGCGACCAGTATCATAGCGGGGGCCCGTGCAGACCCCGCGTACAGTCTGATAGGCAGACTATTTCGACGAGTGGCCTGACGACTTCTTGAGCAAATCTTCTCCGAGTGCGGTGAGCTCGCGCGCCTTTATGACGTAGCCTAGGTGAATCATCAATGAAGTGCGCGCCTTCGGAACAAGCGTCGTGGGCACATCTTCAACGATGATTTCCCCGCTTTGTGTCATTGTGGGGCCAGCATGCAAGACGCCAAGCAGCCGCATGCGGCTTTTGCCGAGATGGACGTTAGCCTTGCGATCGATGATCAACCCTTCGTCGAGCAGCAGCACGGGCGATCCTGAAGAGCCGGGAAAACATGCCATATCCACGACCGTAATCGGCTTGCCGCAGTAATCAGTTGCCGGATGTGTAGCGGTTACTCCGCGTCTGATTAACGGAAGCTGATTTAGTGTGTCAAAGAGCCCTTGAGGGTATCCGACCATGGCTACGGTCTGCATGGCCGTTAATTCCTCAAGCTCTTCCTGACGCAGAATGAATGCGTCGTTCATCGCGCGGCGGAAGAGCGGATAACCCATATCGACCGCGGCAGCGAGGACGGGCTGGATCGGAATGGCGCATAGGTCGATCGCGGGATTCGGATGCGGATGCCAAGCGCCTTCAACTCGAAACGCTGTCGTGCTGATCGCGGGATCGTCGCCTGAGGCTTGATGAATCCTGACAGTGGCTTCGACGGCGTCGGCGAGCACGTGCTTGTTCGTAACGATGGTAGGGATGTGAGCTTGCTCGTCGATCCGAAAATTGAAGAAGAAGCCGGTCCCGACACCGTCGCCGCTCGCCGTTTTTGTTTCGATCCGGACCGTCATGAACAAGAGTTGCTCGCTCATGCTGACTGGCTTGATCACTTGACCTCCGTCTTCGGATAGACGCACCATATTAACCGCGGGGCGAGGATGGGGCCTCG
>JAICTV010000238.1 GCA_025936175.1 Phycisphaerae bacterium | reverse complement strand
CGATCGAGGCGCTGCGACATGAGTAATCGAGAATGGGTTTGTGCGACGGCCGTCGCTTGCGCCTTCGCGGCGGCGACGATGAGTTGTCGAGATATCGGCAAGGGCGGCACGGGCGAGATGGTCGTCCCGGAGGATCATCTGCGCAACATCGATTCGGTCGCGCCTTCCGACATCGGCAAGCAGTTCGATCAACCTCCGACGACGCTCCCCACGACGCGCTCGACCACGCAACCCGCCGCCGAAGTCCCGCTGACGATCTCGCAGATCCGCGAGATGACGCTGCGCAACAACCTGGACATCAAGGTCGAGCTGCTCAACCCGTCGATCGCGCGCGAGAACATCAACCAGGCCGAGGCCGCGTACGAGGGGCTCTTCACGACCGACGTCGGCTACAGCAGCATCGACCAGCCGGTCGCCAACACCGTCTCGCAGCAGCTCAGCGGCTCGGAATCGCGCGGCTGGGACGTCACGCCGGGCCTGCGCTTCCCGCTCCGCACGGGCGGCGTGATCGACATCAACACGCCGATGACGCGCACCGACGTCGACAGCGCGTCGGCGAACGTCTTCAATCCGCTCTTCACTTCCGACGTCGCCGCGCGGATCAGCCAGCCGCTCCTTCGCGGCGGCGGGATCGACGTCAACGCGCAGCAGATCCGCGTCGCGTTTTACGGCTACCAGCAGCAACAGGCCGCGACGAAGGCGACGGTCACCCGATTACTCGCCGAGGCCGATCGCGCCTACTGGCGGCTGTACGCGGCGCGGGAAACCGTGCGCGCGCTGCGGCAATCCTACGACCTGGCCGTCGCGCAGCTCGAACGCGCGCGGCGACAGGTTCGCGCCGGTCTGGCGGCGGAAGTCGAGATCGTACGCGCCGAGTCCGGCGTCTCGGATCAGGTCGAAAACATCATCCGCGCCGAGAACACGCTCCATCAGCGCGAGCGCGACCTCAAGCGCATGCTCAACTCGCCCGACCTGCCGATGGACGCCAGCACGTTCATCACGCCCGCCACCGAGCCGCGGCCGGTTTATCTCGAGCTCGACAACGATCACCTCGTCGCCCGCGCGATGGACCAGCGCATGGAACTGCTCGAAGCGGAATTGCAGATCGCGCAGGACAACGCATCCGTCCGCGTCGCGCGGCACGAGCTTCTGCCGATCGTCACGCTCGACTACACCTACAACATCAACGGCCTGGGCGGCAGCACGCAGGATTCGTGGAGCCTGGTTCGTACCAACGATTTCGCCGATCACCGCGTCGGTGTGAACATCCAAATCCCCCTCGGCAACGAAGCCGCGCGCAGCCGGCTCCGTCAGGCGCTGCTGAACCGTCTCCAGGCCTTGGCCACGCGCGAGCAGCGCGAGCTTCAGATCCGGCAGGAAGTTTTAGACGCCGCCGATCAATTGGCCAGCGACTGGCAGAGCATCCTCGCGGCCCGCGAGCGCGTCGTTCTCGCCCAGCGCCTGCTCGATGTGGAAATCCGCCAGTTCGAGCAGGGCCTGCGCACCAGCACCGAAGTCCTCAACGCGCAGAACGAGCTGGCGCAGGCGAAGGTGTCGGAGATTTCCGCGCTGACGAACTATCAGATCGACCAGGTCGACGTCGCCTTCGCCACCGGCACGGTCCTGGGTGAAGCAAGAGTGGTCTGGCAACCCACGCCGCCGCCGGCGCGGTAATCTCTCCGCACGATGTCGATGACGACCGAGCAGGTGCTTGCGCTGGCGCGACAACTGATCGACGCCGGCCAGTTTCCGCAGGCCGAGTCGATCTGCCGGCAGGTGATCGCGCAGATGCCTCGGCAGGCGGAGGCGCTGTACTTGCTCGGGTTGCTGGCGACTCGCGCGCGGCAACTCGATGACGCGATCCGATGGTTCGAGCAGTCGCTCGCATCGCAGGGCGGCGTGCCGGAGGTTCACTTCAATCTTGGCGAGGCGCTGCGATTTCAGAACCGGAACGACGACGCGATCGTCCAGTACCGCCGCGCGATCGAGCTGCGGCCGCAGTGGGCGGAGGCGCATTCGGCCCTCGGGATCGCGCTCGCCGTGAAGGACGACCTGGGCGCGGCGGCGGGGGAGTTCGAACGCGCGCTGGAACTGAAGCCCGATCTCATCTCGGCGCTGAACAACCTCGGCAACGTGCGGATGGAGCAGGAGCGGCTCGACGACGCCGTCGCCGCCTACCGCCGCGCGATCGAGTTGCAACCGAACTACCCGGAGGCATTACTCAACCTCGGCGGCGTCTACACGCAGCAGAACCGCTCCGCCGACGCGATCGCGTGCTACGAGAAGGTGATCGCGCTGCGGCCGGCGGATCCGCTGCCGCACCTGCGCATCGGCATGATCTGCCGCAACGTCGGCGACATCGAGGGCGCGATCGCGGCGATGCGACGCGCGCTCCAGATCGCGCCCAACTTCGCGTGGGCCCACAGCACGCTCCTCTTCACGCTCAACCTCGATGATGCGCTGACGCCGAAGCAGATCTTCCAGGAGCACCGCGATTTCGCGGCGCGACACGAGGCGCCGCTGAAGGCGACCCGTCCGACGCGCCACCCGGGCACCGATCGGCGCGAGAAGATCCGCGTCGGCTACGTCTCGCCGAACTTCCGCCAGCATTCCGTCGCCAGCTTCCTCGAGCCCGCGATCAAAGGCCTCGATCGCGAGCGCTTCGAGGTGATCTGCTACGCCGCCGTCCGCGGCGCGGGCGACGCGGTCACCGCGCGGATGAAGACGTGGGCGGAGGAGTGGAAGAACATCCATCGCGTGCCGACCGAATCGGTCGCGCAGATGATCCGCGACGACGGGATCGATCTCCTGATCGACCTCGCCGGCCACACCTCGCACGATTCGATGCAGCTCTTCGCCCGCCGACCCGCGCCGGTGCAGGCGACGTGGCTCGGTTATCCCAACACGACTGGCCTCGACGCGATGGACTATCGCATCACCGACGCCCACGCCGATCCGGCCGGCATGACGGAGGCGCTGCACACCGAGAAGCTGCTGCGCTTGGCGGACTGCTTCCTGTGCTTCACACCGCCGGCGGATTCTCCTCCGATTGCGCCGCCGTCTTTCGAGCGCAACGACCACATCACCTTCGGCGTGTTCAATGACATGTCGAAGATCCGCGCGGGGATGATCGAGCGGTGGGGCGAGATTCTTTGCGAGGTTCCCGATTCCAAAGTCGTCTTCAAATCCCGCGCGACGGAAGACCCGATCGCGCGCGAGCGGTTGCTCGCAGAGTTCTCCCGCCGCGGCATCGCTCCGGATCGCATTTCGATGCTCCCCTGGGACCCCTCGCAGCAATCCCACCTCGCCCGATACCGTGAGATTGATCTCTCCCTCGACAGTTACCCCTATCACGGCACAACGACGACTTGCGAATCCCTCTGGATGTCGGTCCCGGTGATCACCCTCGCGGGCCGAACGCACGCCTCGCGCGTCGCCGTGAGCCTGCTCACCAACGTCGGCGTCCCCGAGCTGATCGCGACGACGCCTGAAGAATACGTCTCAATCGCCGTGACTCTCGCCCGCGACCTCGATCGCCTCCGCCGCTATCGCCAAACGCTCCGCGACCGCATGCTCGCCAGCCGCCTGATGGACGCCGCCGGCTTCGCGCGAAAACTCGCGGTCGCCTACGAATCCATGGTCGCGTCATAGACCTTGCAGCGCACGCCGCCGCCGGTTGTATTCATTTGCAACGGAGACCTTCTGATGCCCGACACCACCGCTTCCCCCGCAACGAAACCCGCTCCCCCTGCGACCACCACCGCCTACGTCAAAGGCACCGAAACCATCCGCATCGGTTTAGTCGGCATGGGCGGCCGCGGCTGCGGCGCGGCGGGCGACTGCGTCGCCTCCTCCCCCGGCATCGAGCTGATCGCCCTGGGCGATCTCTTTGCCGACAAGATGGAAGCCGGCAAGAAGACGCTCAAGGAATCGCTCAAAGGCGCCTACAAGGTGAAGGACGAAAACTGCTTCGTCGGCTGGGACGCGATCGATCACGTCCTCGCCACCGACATCCAATTGATCCTCCTCGCCACGCCCGGGGGCTTCCGTCCGTATCACATCGCCAAGGCCGTCGCCGCGGGCAAACACATCTTCGCGGAGAAGCCGACCGGCTCCGATCCCGTCGGCATCCGCATGGTGCTCGATGCGGCGGCGAAGATCGACGAGAAAAAACTCTGCTTCGTCTGCGGCACGCAGCGCCGCCACCACCCGATGTATGAGGAGATCATGCGCCGCATCCACGACGGCGCGATCGGCGAGGTCCTGGGCGGGCAGTTCTACTGGAACCAGGCGTCCACGTGGTTCAAGCCGCGCGAGAAGAACTGGTCGGATCTGGAATGGCAGATCCGCGACTGGAACAACTTCACCTGGCTCAGCGGCGATCAGATCCTCGAGCAGCACGTCCACAACATCGACGTGATGAACTGGGCGATGAACGCCACGCCGCTCAGCGCGTATGGGCTCGGCGGCCGCCAGACGCGATCCGATCCGGTCTACGGCAACGTCTACGACCACGTCTGCGTCGAGTACGTTTTCAAGGGGGGCGAGGCCAGTGGCCTCGACAAGCGCTGCATGGGCATGTGCCGGCAGATGGACGCCACCGACTGGCGCGTCGCCGAACGCGTCTTCGGCACGCGCGGCGTCGCCTTCACCGACAAAGGCATCATCCGCGGCGACACCAAGGCCGGCTACTGGAAGTACGAGGGCGATCAGAACATGCACATCGCCTACGTCAAGGAACACGCCGACCTGATCAAGACCATCCGCGAGGGCGGCCATATCAATGAGGCCCGAAGAATCGCGGAGAGCACGCTGACCGGCATCATGGGCCGCATGAGCATGTACACCGGCCGCGAGGTGACCTGGGAGCAGGCGCTGAATTCCAAGCTCAGTTTGTTCCCGGAGAAGTTAGACTTTGCGCTGAACTACCCGGTGCCGGAGGTGGCGATGCCGGGACGCACACCGTTGGTGTGACGTGAAAACGTGGATGGTGGATGGTAGATCGTGGATGGTGAAGAGGAAGGTCAGCCCCTCTTCCACCATCTACGATCCACCATCTACTATCTACGTTTTTTCGGAAGCGGCGAACACGTGGATAGTGGATGGTGGATAGTGGATGGTGGGGGGAGTCTTCCACCATCTACTATCCACTATCTACCATCCACGTGTTTGAGCCATACCAAGGGAGCCCCACATGTCGAACGACATCACCCGCCGCAACATGATCAAGACAGTCGCGGGCGCCGCCGCCGTCGCCGCGCTCGGTAACGTAGCCGGCGCCGAAGAATCCCCGCAGCCGCGCCCGCGCCACGGCAACATCCACCACTCCGCCTGCCAGTGGTGTTACCCGAAGGACTGGACGCCGGAGATCTTCTGCCAGAACGCCGTGAAGCTCGGGATGTATGGCATCGACCTCGTCGGCCCCGACTGGTTTCCCACGCTCAAGAAATACAACCTCGTCGGCACGATGACGACCACCCACTCCATCCCCAAAGGTCTCAATCGCAAGGAGAACTGGGACGAGTGCCTCGGAAAGATCCGCGCCGCGATCGAGGCGACGAGCGACGCCGGCTTCCCCAACGTCATCTGCTTCAGCGGCAACCGCGACGGCATGGACGACGAAGAGGGTCTCAAGAACTGCGCCGCCGCGCTCAAGCGGGTGGTCGGCCTGGCGGAAGAGAAGAAGGTCACGATCTGCATGGAGCTGCTCAACAGCAAGGTCAATCACAAGGACTACATGTGCGACCGCACGCCGTGGGGCGCGAAGCTGGTGGACACCGTCGGCTCCGAGCGCTTTAAACTGCTCTACGACATCTACCACATGCAGATCGACGAGGGGGACGTGATCGCGACGATCCGCAAGCACAAGGACCGCTTCGCCCACTACCACACCGGCGGCGTCCCCGGCCGCAACGAGATCGACGGCGAGCAGGAGCTGCACTACCCCGCGATCATGCGCGCGATCGTCGCCACCGGTTTCAAGGGCGTCGTCGCGCAAGAGTTCATCCCCAAGCGCGATCCTTTTAAATCGTTGTCCGAAGCGATCGATATCTGTGACGTCTAGGGGACTCTCCTCAATTTCGGCGTGTGTGTGCCGAAATTGTGCCTGTCCCCCTCGTATTTGCACCGCGAGCTTACGGATTTATTTGATGAAGGCATTGCGCGGTGTTGCGACCGCGTGCTTCCGCTCGCAAAAGACCGCTCGCACGCACGCGGGAGCGTACGTGTTCGCCTCTCCGCACGCGTTCCTTCCCGCGCTCATTTTCTGGACCGCCGCAGCAGCAGGGCCGCGCCCGTGATGCCCAGGAGCGAGAGGCTGCCCGGCTCGGGAACCGTCCACACGATCGCGTGGTTCCGGAAGCTCTTGTCTACCGCCGAGCCGTAGACGGTGTTTCCCGAAACCGCGTAGGCGAAGGAACTCCCGAAAGTGGATGACGGCAGCACAGCCCCCAGGTCGATGTAACTTTCGGGGGTGCCGGACCAGAACAGCGCGTGCGTCTGACCGTAGACGGTGTTGGCGCCGTACCCCACCTGATGGAAACCGTCGGTGCCGTAGGCGCGCGAGTTGCTGAATCCGGACCCGCCCGGCGGCTGCAGATCGACCACGGAGTCGGCGGTTGAAGACCAGAGCAAGGCGTGCGGGGGGGCGGAGGCGGTGGCTCCGAACAGGCCATAGCCGACCTCCTGACTGCCGCTGACGTTCAGCGCATAGCTGTAGCTAAAGCCGCTGGCGGGGTGCAGGTCAACGTAGGAGTCGGCCGAGCCGGACCAGACCATCGCGTGGAGAACGCCATTGTTGTGCGTTGCCGCGAATACTTCGGCCTCACCGACCTGCCTGATCCCGTCCGTGCCCCGCAGCTCCGAGTTCTCGTACGCCGCCGGATGAAGGTTGACGACGGAACCCGGCGTGCCGCTCCACAGCAGCGCGCGCGTGTACTGGTAGTTCGTGACGGGAGCGGGATTGGTCCGGCCGAAACCGACCTGCTGTCCGCCGCCGACGCCCCACGCCTGGGTGTCATAGAAGCCGCCGGGGTCGAGATCGACGAACGACGCGGCCGATCCCGTCCACAGCGCCGCGTGGAGGTGACCCGGGACATTGCCAAAGCCCACCTGAGACCCGCCATCGGTGGCGGCTGCCACGGTAGTGGAGTACCCACTTGCCGGATGCAGCGGCACCGGGCCCGCGGGGGACCACACGACCGCGTTCTCGTCCGATGTGCCGCTGTTGATGGAACCGCCGGCGATCTTGCCGCCCGTGGCGGGATGCCCGAAGTCGGACTCGCCGACATAGGTGTTGAACATCCCGGCGGGCGGCGTCAGCGTGTACAAATCGGTATAGCTGACCGAGGCCGCGCCACAGGGCGCCGTCGCGAGCGTTAATAACCCGAACAAAAATGCGGCTTCCCGGCTTCGCCGGGGTCCAACCCACCCGCCAATCATGTACCCATCTCCCTTGGAAGTGCCTGTTAAATTCGATCATATCTATATCTGCGCGGCGGCGGGGTGGCAAGCGCTTTTGGCCTGCCGGCGCGGCCGTCAGGCGGCGAGCGGCGGGCGGCGGACGAACGGAAGGCCGGAGAGGGAAAGGTGACAGCGAGAATATCACCGACTTACCTCGCTTGAAGCGCCACCGGCGCGTACTGAGTGACGAGGGAAAAGCGCTGAAGGTTCGTCCGGCGACCGAGTAGCGCGATCGACGACCAATGGGAGGAACCAGGGCGCCAGGGGGGTCGCGGTACAACAGCGGGGCTTTTGATAGATCCTTCTGAGGGGCTGTACCCTGCGATCGTCTTCGCCGATCTTCCGGCCTCCGCTCCCGGACATCCGCGACGGATTCCCGGACATCCGCCGACGGTTCCCGGGCCTCCGGGAGGTTCTCCCGGACATCCGGGAACGCTTCCGGGGCCTCCGGGAAAGCGCCGCGGACATCCGCGAGTTGCTCCCGGACATCCGGGAGTTGCTCCCGGACATCCGGGAAACACTCGCGCGACTGCATGTGTTCTTCCCGCAGCCCCGCGGGACGAAATTTTCTCGGCCGCACGCCGCGCAGCGCCAGCGGGGGCGGTTTTATTGGAGTCGGCGGACCGGCTGACCACAGGCGCGATAACCGCCGCCGAACTACGACGGTCGCGCTACCGCTGCGATTGCCACGACCATGCGCTCGCCTGTCT